>JAFEFK010000404.1 GCA_018240625.1 Pseudomonadota bacterium | reverse complement strand
ATCCGAATCGGTGATGTCCTGATTGTTGTAGATCACAATTGGCCTCTGCGAGAAGATCAGACTTTTGAGCACCGGGGCGACAACCGCGTCATTGCGAGCACAAGCGAAGCAATCCAGCAAACATCAAGAAACTGGATTGCTTCGTCGTTCCTCGGAGACAAGGAACTGAGCTCCTCGCAATGACAGGATAACTTTAGCCGGTTGACTATCCCATCGCCTCCTTGACGAGGTCCTCCGCGGCTTCCGCCAGCAGTTCATCGGACGCCTCGCCGTAGACGGCCTCGCGGCCGATTTCCAGCATCACCGGAACCGCCAGCGGCGAAACCCGGTCGAGCGGCTTGTGGGTAATCCGACCCTTGATCCGCGCCAGCATGTCGCTGAGCCGGCGCAGATCGAGCAGGCCGGTCGCGGCATCCGCGCGCGCCGCGCGCAGCAGGATATGATCGGGCTGATGCTTGCGCAGCACGTCATAGACTAAATCCGTCGAGAACAGCACCTGCCGCCGGCTCTTCTCCTCGCCGGTGAAGCGCCGCGCAATCAGGCCGGAGATGATCGCGCAGCTCCGGAAGGTGCGTTTCATCAGCGCCGACTCCGCAAGCCACGCTTCGAGATCGTCGCCCAGCATGTCCGGATCGAACAGCGCATCCAGATTCAATCGGCCTTGCCGGATCATCGACGAGGCATCGCCGAGCATCCAGATCGCCAGCGCATATTCGTTGGCGACAAAGCCGAGCGGCCGGACGCGCATCCGCTCCAGCCGCCGCGTCAGCAGCATGCCGAGCGTCTGATGCGCGAGCCGGCCCTCGAACGGATAGCAGACGAGATAATGCTTGTCCGCGCGCGGAAAGGTCTCGACGATCATCTCGCGCGCATGCGGCACGCGGGAAACATACGATTGCAGCGACAGCCATTCGCGCACCTGATCCGGCAGCGCGCTCCACGCACGCTTGTCGTCCAGCAGGTTGCGTACGCGTTCGGCGAGATAGGTCGAGAGCGGAAACTTGCCGCCCATGTAGGACGGCACTTTCGGGCTCTCATCGTTGGCACGCGAGACGTAGACCTGATCTTCCACCAGCGCCTCGTAGCGGACGATCTCGCCGCCGAACACGAAGGTGTCGCCGACAACGAGCCCTTCGATGAAATATTCCTCGATTTCGCCAAGCATGCGGCCGCCACGCGCGATGGCGCCGGTCGACCCCGAGCCACGATGCCGCGAGCGCACCAGCTTCACCTTCAGCATCGCCTCCTCGACGATGGTGCCGACATTGAGGCGATAGCTCTGGCGCACGCGCGGATTGGTCACGCGCCAGCGGCCCTCCCTATCCTGCTTGATGCGGGCGAAACGCTCGTAGGATTTCAGCGCGTAGCCGCCGGTGGCGACGAAATCGATCACGTCGTCGAAGTCGGAGCGCGTCAGCTCCGCATAGGGTGCCGCAGTACGCACCTCATCGTAGAGCTGATCGGCATGAAACGGCTCGCCGCAGGCACAGCCGAGCACATGCTGCGCCAGCACGTCGAGCGCGCCGGAGCGCAAAGGCGGCGTATCCTGCGCGTTCTCGTTCACAGCATCGATGGCGGCACGGCACTCCAGCACCTCGAAGCGGTTGGCCGGCACCAGCACCGCACGCGAGGCTTCATCGAGGCGGTGGTTGGCGCGACCGATCCGCTGCATCAGCCGAGAGGCGCCCTTCGGCGCGCCGATGTTGATGACGAGATCGATATCGCCCCAGTCGATACCGAGATCGAGCGACGACGTGCAGACCACGCCGCGCAAGCGGCCTTCCGTCATGGCCTGCTCGACCTTGCGGCGCTGCGCGACATCGAGCGAGCCGTGATGCAGCGCGATGGCGAGGCCGTCGTCGTTGATACGCCAGAGATCCTGGAACAGCATCTCGGCCTGGCTGCGGGTGTTGACGAACACCAGGGTGGTCTTGTTGCGCTTGATGAGATCGTAGACCTCGGCCAGTGCGTGCCGCGCCGAGTGACCCGCCCACGGCAGCCGCTCATGGGTATCGAGCATCTCGACAATCGGGGCCGCGGCGCCGCCGGCCACGACGATGTCGGCTCTTTCTCTCTCCCCCCTTGCCGGAGGGGCGTCAAACTTGGAAGGCGTGCCTGAATTGCCCCCCACCCCCGATCCCCCAGTGCGGACGTCTTCGTCCGTCGCGACCCCGCCACTCGCTTCGCTCGCGTGGGGAGGGGAGAAGGCACCGCCTCGAACTCCCCTCCCCCCACGAAGTGGCGGGGAGGGGTCGGGGGTGGGGGGTTGTTGCGGCACCAGAAATCGCGCCAGCGATT
>JAFEFK010000403.1 GCA_018240625.1 Pseudomonadota bacterium | reverse complement strand
TGCGGCGCTTCGCCAACCTTGCGGACAGCGAGGACTGGCTCGGGCTGATGAACCTCATCGAGCGTACGGACGATCCCGGAATCGGATGCCTCGTCTACATGGTCGAGTGGTCGTTGAAGCAGGATGATGCGCCTGCGGCGCCGTCCCATGCTGGCTGTACCTGCGGCGGCGGGAGCTGCTCATGAGCAGCGATGGCGAGGGGCCTCCTCCGCCCGCGGCGGTTACGAAGAATCGCTCGCAGAGCCCTGTCACGAGTCTCGCCAGGGTCGGAATTCTTGTGATCTCCGACCGTGCCAGCCGTGGCGACTACGCCGACCGGAGCGGCAAGGCGATCGACGATTTTCTCGGCCGGGCGATCCGGTCGAACTGGATCGCGATCATGAAGATCGTACCCGACGGCACTGACAATGTGGCGAAAGCGCTGATCGACATGGTGGATCACGAAGGCTGCGATCTGATCCTGACCACCGGCGGCACCGGGCCCGCGCCGCGGGACCTGACACCCGAAGCAACGCGGATGGTCATCACGCGCGAACTGGAAGGCTTTGGCGAATTGATGCGGCGCGTCAGCCTCGAGCAGGTGCCGACGGCGATCCTGTCGCGCCAGCTCGCGGGGACGCGCGGACAATGCCTGATCGTCAATCTGCCCGGCCGGCCCTCGGCAATCGATGTTTGCCTGAATGCGGTCTTTCCAGCGATTCCCTACTGCCTCGACCTGATCGGGGCGCGTCGAATAGAGGTCAATCCAGATGTTTGCGCTGCATTCCGTCCCGCCGCATAGCGCAAGCATGCAGCTACAGCAGACCTTGGTGGCGATTGTGTATCCCAACGAGGCTTATCCTCAATCGACCTTCGAGCGGATCGTCGCGGATTGCCGCGCGCGCGAGCTTCGGATTGCAGGCGTGCTCCAACATCCGGTCTGCTCCGATGCCGCCGGCCATTGCGACGTCGCGCTGGAAGAGCTCACGACGGGCAAGTGGACCAATTTGTTTGAAGATCGCGGGACCGGCGCCGGGGGATGCCGGCTCGACGTGTCGGCGCTCGCCGCGGTGAACGGGCAGGTGGCGCGTTCGCTCGATGATGACCCCGAACTCCTGGTCCTGAACAAGTTCGGCAAGGTAGAGGCCGAAGGCCGCGGGCTGCTCGACCTGATCGCAATCGCGGTCGATCGCGGCATCTCCGTCGTCATCGGAGTCCCGGCCCGAAACCTGGAGGCGTGGCGGAAGTTTGCTGGCGGCATGTCGGTCGAACTCTCCAGCGATCCGTCCGAAGTTGCGGATTGGCTGAAGAGAACCCTCCCGTTGCGCCGGAGCAGGATGTCTTGAGGTTGAATCTCCGTCACCCTGAGGAGCCGCGAAGCGGCGTCTCCAAGGGCGACGGCCCGTCGTTCGAGGCTCGCTTGCGCTCGCGCCTCCCGTGCAACGAGTTCGTTCGGCGGGAAGGTGAATCTTATCCCAGCGATAGCGCGAGCATCTTTTCGGCTTTGCGTTTGATTTAACGCAATGTTGGGGGGCCGCCGTTGGGTCGATACTCGATCGCAAAATAGCATCGGGAGGATGCCATGGCACGGGCCACGTCGATCGGGTGCACGTTAATGGCGTATCTTTCACACGGGCTGGATCGGCTCCGCGGCGTAGCTGCCCCCCACAGTCTCAGCGCCGGCGAGGCCGATGCCATCGCCCATAAGCTTCGCATCCCGCGTACCGAACTTGAGACCCTCGCGGCTCGCGGCCGGCAGGGCGCCGACGAACTTCCAAAACTTCTGGCAGCGCTCGGCCTCGACGGACGGAGCATCGCGCGCGAGAAGCCGGGCGTCATGCGTGACATGGCGGTGGTCTGCGCACTGTGCGTCGCAAAATCGCGCTGCCGCCGGGAGCTTGAGTTGGGGACGGCAGTTTTCCATCATCGGGAATACTGCACCAACAGCCATTCGATCGATGCGTTTAAGGTAGCTTAAAAGCCGAATGTTGCCGTGGCTGGCCTGCGCCGCAACATGAGGTCGCAAATACTTCCGTCGCTCTGACGATATCTGCCCGGCTATGGGGTGGACGCATCCAGCGCAGCCCTCGATCAATCTATTCTGGCGCGGATCCGATGCTTCGGCCCAAGGACTTGGCAGCGATCGCTATCCAGTCGCGAAGCAGTCCCCGGTCTTCTTTTGAAAAGGCCGCCCGCCGCCTGAGATCGTCCAG
>JAFEFK010000402.1 GCA_018240625.1 Pseudomonadota bacterium | reverse complement strand
TGGGGCCGCCGGTGCCGTTTCGACGGCACCGGTTTTGGCATCGGGAGCGACAGCTTTCCTTCGCGTATGGTGCCGGCTAGTTTGCCGGTCATTTTCTCGATGGCGCGTATCCTCACGCTATCGGCTCTTGAAATGCACCCAAGCGTACGAGAGAATCCGGATCCTCCCAACGAGAGATGCTTGAGCGGCAGGGCGTTCGACGTCGTAACGCATGTCCGGGGGACGATGGAGACGCCGAGGTTGCAATAAACCATGCTCGAAATTGCCTCGAGGCTCTCCAACTCCATGCTTTCGCGCACCACGATCTTGTTCTGCTGCAACCACGTCTCGATCAAGCCGCCCACGACGGCCTGTCGGGAAAATCTTATAAAGGGGCTGTCGTGCAGCAATTCGAGCGGATCGCGGCCTTCCGCTTCGCGTGAGGCGAGCAGTTCGAACGGTTCCTCGGCAAGATCGTACCAGACCATGTTGCGAGGAATGAATTGGGGTTTGGACACAACCGCGACGTCAAGCGAGCCGCGGTCGACCTGTTGGATCAGAGCGGTGGTCAAGCCAGGGACGACCGTCACATGCAGAGCAGGGTAGTCCGACTTCAGCTTCGATACGGCCGCAGGAACGAGACCGGTCAAAGTGGTTGGCACAGCTCCTAGCGACAACACGCCTTCGATCCCTTGATTGCCCAATACGCCGGGGACGATGTTGTCGTAGGCTGCGACCACCTCTCGCGCCTTGGAAACCAGCGCCCGACCTGCCGGCGTGAGTTCCGGAGTTCTGTGCTTCCTGTCGAAGAGGCTTACCCTCCACTCTTCCTCGAGCGCCCTGATTTGTTGGCTCACCGCCGCGTGTGTGATGAAGACCTCCTTGGCGGCGGCGCTGAAGCTGCCGAAATCTGCGACTGCAATCAACGTCTTGAGCGTTCGGATAGACATCGGCCTTCCACATTTTGTAAGAAATACTTTCAATAACCTTTAGCATTTGTGTCTTTGAGAAAGAAGGACTTTCCGTCAGTATTTTGCAGGGAAGAAAACGGGCCGGCTATTCGCGAGGTTTGCGCGGGACACGAGGCGCGGAAGCCTTGCGTCGCTTTGCTGACCTGGCCGAAAGCGCCGCCGCTCGCGGAGACAGGCGGCACGGCGTACCCGCAGCCGGCATTGCGGCCGAAAAGTCGCGTAGCGATGTTCGAACCGCTGCAATGGCGACTACAATAAGAGTCGCCAATCAACAAAACCGCGCCAGCGAGCGTGGGCCCCGGATCGGAGAAGCCGGGACACGATGGGAGGAGAAATGAAGGTCGACGAGCCGCTTCTGCGGGTGTCCGGTGTAACCCTTCAATACAAAACGACGTCTCATATCGTGACGGCGACTTATCGCGTCGGCTTTCAAATGCTCAAGAGCGATCGATTTGTCCTGCTGGGCCCATCAGGCTGTGGAAAGTCGACCCTTCAAAAGGCGGTCGGAGGCTATATCAGTCCGACTGAAGGAGAGATCAGACTCAAGGGCAAGCTGATCACGAAACCAGGTCCGGACCGGATGATGGTTTTCCAGGAATTCGACCAGCTTCTGCCTTGGAAAACAGTTCAGCAGAATGTCGCCTTCGCGCTCGAATCAGCCAAGCGGATGACCCGGCGAGAGGCCGCCGACCGCGCGTCGCACTATGTCGACATGGTGGGCC
>JAFEFK010000401.1 GCA_018240625.1 Pseudomonadota bacterium | reverse complement strand
ACGATGTAATTGAGCAGCCGCTGATAGTGGGTGATGACGATCATGGCGCGGTCGTTCGAGCGCAATGCGTTGACGCCATCGGCCGCAATCCGCAGCGCATCGATGTCGAGGCCGGAATCCATCTCGTCGAGGATGCACAGGCTCGGCTCGAACAGCGCCATCTGCAGCACCTCGTTGCGCTTCTTCTCGCCGCCGGAGAAGCCGACGTTGACGCCTCGGCGCAGCATATCCTGCGGAATGTTCAGGCGTGCCGCGACTTCGCGAACTTTCTTGAGAAAATCAGGCGTGGAGAATTCACTCTCGCCGCGCGCCTTGCGCTGCGCATTCAGCGCCGTGCGCAGGAACGTCATCGTCGCAACACCGGGAATTTCGACCGGGTACTGGAATGCGAGGAACACGCCCTTGGCGGCGCGCTCGTCCGGCGCCATCGCCAGCAGGTCTTCACCCTTGAACAGGATTTCGCCACCGGTCACTTCGTAGCCCGGCTTGCCGGCGATGACGTGGCTGAGCGTCGATTTGCCGGAGCCGTTCGGCCCCATGATGGCGTGGACTTCGCCCTTATTCACGGTCAGCGTCAGGCCGTGGAGGATTTCCTTGTCCTCGACGCGAACCTGGAGATTTTTGACTTCGAGCAGTGCCATCATTTCAATCCGTCAATTGTCGTTACGCGTTATCTTTGGCGCCCCAGCGCCAATGCCATTCGCCGTCCGTCTTGCGCCTGCAGATCATCACGAAGGTTGCGACGGCGATCGCATCAAACGCGAAAAGCGCCACAAGCGCCCAATCCTGTTTCTCTGTCAGCCGCAAGGTCACGTTGAACGCGACCAATACCAGTACGAATGCGGCTGTAATGCACCATCCTGGCCAAGTTACTGGCGTCGCTCCATAGCCGTAGCGCTTTGGTTTGAACCAGTACCGGGTCACCGGACCGTCCTTGTGTTAGCCGACAGAACCCTCAAGACTGATCGAGATCAGCTTCTGCGCCTCGACGGCGAATTCCATCGGCAGTTGCTGCAGCACATCGCGGACGAAGCCGTTGACGACGAGGCCGACGGCTTCTTCCTGCGACAGGCCGCGCTGCACGCAATAGAACAGCACGTCCTCTGAAATCTTCGAGGTGGTCGCCTCGTGCTCGAACAGCGCCGAGGAATTCTTGGCCTCGATGTAAGGCACGGTGTGCGCGCCGCACTTGTTGCCGATCAGAAGCGAGTCGCAGGCGGTGAAGTTGCGCGCGTTCGTCGCCTTGCGGTGCGCGGTGACGAGGCCGCGATAGGTGTTCTGCGACTTGCCGGCCGCGATGCCCTTGGAGATGATCCGGCTCGTGGTGTT
>JAFEFK010000400.1 GCA_018240625.1 Pseudomonadota bacterium | reverse complement strand
TTCGCTCGTCGGCCCAATCGAAAAATTTGCCTTGCCTATTCTCAGCGCCTCGGCTGCATCGGTCCCACGTGTCGCGAGCGTGAGCTTGACCGTGTCCGGCAGATTCAGTTTTGGAAAAATTTTATCGCGAACGTACTGTCCGCTCGTGCTGCTTGGCGCCACCACCTGGCCTGCATGAATCAAGGCGTTCTTGAGAGCGGCATCGGTGCCGATGTCCGGTTTCGGAGAGCCTGCCCGAACGGCAGCCGCCAGGGGAGCCGTCGCCAGTCCGGATTCGGACCCGGCACGAATCCGCCCATCCTTGATGAGATTTTGAAGTCCTTCCCGCGAAAGGATGACGACGTCCGCCCTGGTGCCGTTCGCAAGCTGATGCCTGATGGTTGTCGGGCCTGTTCCCTCCGACGCCCCAGATCCGGTTTCCACCTCGATGCCCGTACGTCGCTGGAATTCGGGCAGCACGTCCCGATAGACGGCGGAGAAGCCGCCGGAGATGATGACCTTGATCGTCGTCGGAGTGTCTGCGATTGCCGGCGTCGGCACGGCCGCAGTGGTGGCTTGCTTGATCATTTGCGCCTTCCTGTTGAGGCTTGCTTTTGCTCAGCTATGAATGGCTGCCATGAATAAGCGCGCGCAGCTACTCCGACGCCAGCGCCTTCGCCTGTGCGAACACCACTTCGATCAGGGTGCCCGACTGCGGCCCGGTCTTGATCTGGAACTGCGCGCGGTTGGCTTCGACCAGCGCCTTGGTCAGCGACAGGTTGACGCCGGAGCCCTCGGAGGCCTGATCGGACGGCGGATGGGTGCGGAACGGCTCCATGGCCGCGGCGACCTCGTTGTCGTTGAGGCCATGGCCGGTATCGCGTACGCGCAGCACCACGTCGCCGAAATCCGACAGCGCGGTCGAGACGATGACCTGTCCGCCGGCATTGGCGAGATGGATGGAGTTTCCGATCAGGTTGAGCGCGATCTGGCGCAGCGCGCGCGCGTCCGCCACGACCGGCGGCAGCGTGTGCGCGAGCGAGGTGCGGATGATGATGCGTTCGCGATTGGCCTGCGGCTGCATCACCGCGACGCACTGCTCGACCAGTTCGTTGAGGTTCTGGTTGACGAAGGCGAGATCGAGCTTGCCGGTTTCGATCCGCGACAGGTCGAGCAGGTCGTCGATGAACGCGATCACCCGTTCGCCGGAGGCGCGGATATCCTTCATGTATTCGACATAGCGTTCGTTGCCGAGCGTGCCGAATTTCTCGCCGATCATCACTTCGGCGAAGCCGATGATGGCGTTCAGCGGCGTGCGGACCTCATGGCTGATCCGCGCCAGCACGTCGGCCTTGGCATTCGCTGCGCGATCGGCCTGCCGCCGCGCCTGCAGCAGATCGGTCTCGATCTTCCGGGCCTGCGACAGATCGCGGAAGACGGCGAAGAAGTTGGGGCCGTCAGCCTGCGTCCGTCCCATCGTCATCGACAATGGAATCAGGCCGCCCTCGCGCACGCGGCCGAGCACCTCGCGCCCGTGATCGAGCAGGCTTGCGACACCGGCGCCTTTGACGGCATTGAGATAGTCGAACACCGCGGGCTGGCTCTCCGGCGCGAACAGTTCGGCGAGATTGAGTTGCGTCAGATTTTCGCCGGTGCGCGCGAACAGCGCTTCGGCGCTGCGATTGCAGGCGGTGATGCAGCCGGTCTCGTCGAACATCACGATGCCTTCGGCTGCGGTGTCGAGGATCGCGCCAAGCTCTTCAGCGGTGGCGTGGCCGATCGGGGAGGGCGCAGACGGGGGCGACGCCGTGAACGCCGGTTCGGCATTGGCCGGCGCATGTGCGCAGATCAGCGCATGCGCGGGCTCGCCATCCCATGCGATCGAAAACAGGTTGGCGTCGGTT
>JAFEFK010000003.1 GCA_018240625.1 Pseudomonadota bacterium | reverse complement strand
CGGGGAACGGCCCGCCGCGAGCAAACCCTCGCGGATGGCATCGGCCGCCGTGATTCCCATGTACACGACCACCGTCATCTTCTGGTCGGTCAAGCCGGACCAGTCGACGGCCTCCGCATCGCGCGACTTGTGCGCCGTGAGAAAAGTGATGCGCAGCGCTTCATGGCGGAACGTCAGCGGCACTTCCGATTCCGCCGCCGCGCCAAGGCCCGCCGTGATGCCGGGAATGACCGAATAGGCCACACCGGCGTCGCGCAGCGCCTCGACCTCTTCGCCGCCGCGGCCAAAAATGAAGGGATCGCCGCCCTTAAGGCGAACGGCGCGCTGCCCCGACTTCGCCGCATCGATCAGCAGGCGATGAATGGCGGCCTGCCCGATGCCGGGCTTGCCGACGCGGCGACCGACCGGCACGCGCACCGCATCGCGGCGGGCGCGATCCAGAATTTCCGGCGACACCAGTTCGTCGTAGAACACGATGTCGGCGTCCTGCAGCACGCGCAGCGCCTTGATGGTGAGCAGATCCGGATCACCCGGCCCCGCGCCGACCAGCGTGACTCGGCCTTCGATGTCTCCGGGAGCCGCAGCACCGGCGTAAGCGGACGGATTGGCGATCGCTTTCAACGCATGCTCGGCCTCATCGGCGCGGCCGGCGAGAACCGACGCGCCGATCGGGCCATCGACCACGCGTTCCCAGAAGCGGCGGCGCAGCGGAAATTCAGGAATGCGCGCATGAATGCTCTTGCGCCAACGGCCGATGAACCCGGCGAGATCGCCGATGCGCGCCGGCAACGCCGCCTCGATGCGTTCGCGCACGCGGCGCGCGACGACGGGCGACGCGCCGCCGGTGCCGACCGCCACCACCACATCGCCGCGGTCCACGATGGCCGGGAAAATGAAAGTTGAATGCGCGAGGTCATCCATCACGTTGACGGGGAGACCGGCCTCGCGTGCGCGGGCCGCCAATGCAATGCCGATCTCCCCGGCACCAGCACAAAGCACGGCGATGACGCCACCGAGGTCGGCGTTGAGCGGATTGCCGGTGACCCGCTCGATCCGCGACACATCCGCAGACGTAAGTCCGTGCACGTCGTAGTCGCCGTCAGTCGCATGCCAGCGCACGCGCGCGTCCGCAGCCAGCAACAGACGCAGTTTGGCCCGAACCAGATCGCCCGCGCCGACCACCAGAATCGGCCCCGCGTGCAGATCGAGAAAAATCGGGAGGTATTTCATGGAGCGCTCCGCTTCCCCGTGACCAGGGTTGACTGAAATTATTTTCTATTTATGTATCTTGCAAGGCCACTAAAGAGAAAATTATTTCTT
>JAFEFK010000039.1 GCA_018240625.1 Pseudomonadota bacterium | reverse complement strand
TTCTCGGACGAACCAAAGCCCTACTCCGGGGGCTTAAGCGCATCCGTCGGCAACACCGAACGCAAGAGATAGAGAAAGTCGCGCTGCCCGAGATCGCGTATCCGCTCCAGCAGCATCGGGATCGGGCTGGAGGGTTCGGCGGTGCGAAAAAATGAAGATATTTGGTCAATAGTTACAATGGCTTGCGCCCTATTTTCGACGATGTATTCCGGCTGCGGTTCGTCGGCGCCGGCGGGAAGCTCGACCGCCATTTGCTCTAAAGGTTCCGCCATTCGCAAGATCGGAAGATCAACGACAACGTTGGTGCCGATCTTGATAGCGGCCTGTTCGACATGGTTTGGCGTGAGAATGCGAACAATTTCCGCAAAAGTCTTACCGATCATTTGCTCTGAAAGACTAATTAGCAGACGCGCCGGACTGGAAGGCTCGAACAGCGCATAATATCGCGCGACAGCATTGAGCGCTCCAACTGCCTGCGCGGCCGATTTAATGGGGCCGGTCGGTGATGAGCCGGCCGCGCCCGCCACATCGTCACTTTCACCTTCACCGGACGATTGTGCGTCTTCATCGAGACTGAATGTCGGACTTCGGCGCTTGATCGTATCGCCGAGCCATTTCGCGATGGCGCCTGCTTCAGTCGACAACTGCTCAAAGCTCAGTGACTCGCCAGATGGGTTTTTCTCGGACCAAACCTCGCGAAACTGTTTTGTCGCAGCGAGAATTTCCAGGAAATCCGCATGAACGAGGATCAAGGCGTCGAGATCGCAGCTATCGAGTACGCGCTCTACCGAAGCCAGATCGAGCGTCGTCTCCCCTTCGGCCGGAGGTATCGCCCCGGTCGCCGTCAGATAGCTGCGATAGCTGACCGATCCAATCCGGCGATCCTCCGCGACCACCAGGAAATGCAACGGCATCGTTACGGTCGGCGCGACATCGAGCGCTTCCAGCGCGATCCCGCGGTACGCGAAGTCGCCGCCTTCAGCTCGAGGATGCACCTGGTCCCAATTCGAGGCAAGAAGGGCCGCCAACGCCTTC
>JAFEFK010000399.1 GCA_018240625.1 Pseudomonadota bacterium | reverse complement strand
CCAAAAGCCGCGAGCATGATCGTCGCGGAGAAGTCCTACGAACTATCCGATCCGACCGTCGACTCGCAGATGGTGACGCTGAAGGCGTCCGGCGCTGATCTGTTCTATAATATCACGACGCCGAAGTTCGGCGCGCAGGCGATCAAGAAAGCCGCCGAGATGGACTGGAAGCCCGTCCAGATTCTCGACATCAATGCCACGCCGGTCAGTCAGACGCTGGTCCCGGCCGGTCTTGATAATGCGAAGGGCATCATCTCGGTCAATTACGGCAAGGACCCGCTCGATCCGCAATGGGCCAGCGATGAGGGCATGAAGCGCTACAAGGCCTTCATGGCAAAATATGCGCCGGCGGAGGATGCCAACAGCGGGATTGCGACCTACGGCTACTCGACCGCGGCGCTGCTCGGACAGATTCTCAAGCAGTGCGGCGACGATCTCACGCGCGTGAACATCATGAAGCAGGCGACCAATATCAAGGACTTCGTCGCCGATCTGGCGCTGCCGGGCATGACGACCTCAACCACACCGAATGACTGGCGCATCAACAAGCAATTCCAGATGATGAAGTTCGACGGCCAGCGCTGGGTTCTGTTTGGGCCGATCCTGACGGACGAATTCAAGACCGACTGAGCGATCTCGTTTAACGCGATCGTATCGGGTTTGGCGCCGACGTTGCCGCCGGCGCGATCGGCCACGGATTATGCGGCGTTCACGCGCTCATCGCTTGCGGCGTGGATTCGGTCCGCGTAATGCGTGACGATCGTGCGAAGTTTCTCCGGCAGCGGCTTGTCCGTGAAGAAATGATGGCAATCGTTGAGATGTCCGCCGCGCACGGTAGCGTTACGGCCGAATTTGCTGGCGTCCGCCACTAGCAATGCGGTGCGGCAATTGGCAAGAATGGCCTGCCGCGCCTGAACTTCGCCGGAATGAAAATCGAGCAGCGTTCCGTCCTCGTCGATGCCGCCGACACCGAAGATTCCGATGTCCGCTTTGAAGCCGGAAAAGAAACGTTCTGCCGTATCGCCGATGATGTCGCGGTCAAAGGGACGCAGTGTCCCTCCGGCCATTGTGATTTCCACGTCGGGATTGCGCGCAAACGCCGCTGCCACGTTCAGGTTGTTGGTGATGACCCGCAGATCCACGCGATTGGAGAGCGCCTGCGCGACATATTCGGGCGTCGTACCAAGCCCGATCATGAGCGATACGCTGTCCGGAATAAAACTGGAAACCGCGTGTGCGATGCGCCGTTTGGCGTCGGGATTCAGCCCCTGCCGGCTTCCATAGGCAAGGTTCTGGTGCTGAACCGGGAGGCTGACACCGCCGTGAATCCGTCGCAGCAGGCCCTGATCACAGAGTTGGTTGACGATCCGGCGGACGGTCTGCTGCGTTACCTCGAAACGGGCGGCGAGCTGCTCGATCGAAGCGAAGCCTGCATCGCGGACAATTTCCAGAATACGGGCCTGACGCTCGGTGACCATCTTGTGCATAGAACCCTGCTGTCACAAAAATCTATCATTCGAACGATACATCTGCAATTTCTATTTCATTCACGCGTATCTTATGTTCATATGAACAGGCGCAACGAACCGGATTCATAATGTCGGCGATTACGCTGGATCACGTTTCCAAGAATTGGGGGCCCATGCGGGCCGTCGATAACGTGAGTCTGACCGCCGAGGAAGGTGCGCTGCTGGTGCTGCTCGGTCCGTCCGGTTGCGGCAAATCCACGACGCTTCGTCTGATCGCAGGCCTCGAACAACCCGACGGCGGCACGATCACGATCGGCGGGACGGACGTGACGCACCTGACGCCGGCCCAGCGCAAGATCTCGATGGTGTTTCAATCTTACGCATTGTTTCCGCATCTCAGCGTGGCGGAAAATATCGTGTTCGGACTTCGCGTACGCCGGATGTCCCGCGCCGAACGCGATGCGCGGCTCAAGCGCGTCGCGGATATCGTTGGGCTCGATCAGTTGCTCGAACGCAAGCCGTCGCAATTGTCCGGCGGTCAGCGTCAGCGCGTGGCGCTCGGGCGCGCCATCATCGCGGAAGCGCGTGTGTGCCTGATGGACGAGCCGCTATCCAATCTCGATGCCAAGCTGCGCCATGAAATGCGGACCGAAATCCGTGCGCTGCAGCAGCGCTTGGGGATGACCATGGTTTATGTCACGCACGACCAGACCGAAGCGATGACGATGGCCGATCGCGTCGTGCTGATGCGCGACGGCCGCATCGAGCAGAACGGTGCGCCGGAAGAACTCTATAACCGTCCGGCGACGGCATTCACGGCGCGGTTCATCGGCACGCCTCCGATGAATTTGATTCCGCGAGGGGACCGGCTGCTCGGTGTACGCCCGGAGCATATCCGGATCGTGTCGCAAGACGGTCACGTGGCGCGCGTAAAGACCGTCGAACATTTGGGTGCTGACAGCATCGTTCTCTGCGAGATCGATGGCCAGCCGGTTTCGGTGCGTCAGGACGGTTTCAGCAAGGCGTGTCCGGGCGATGACGTCATGCTCGCGTGGGATTCGAATCACGAACATCAGTTCGACAAGGAATCGGGACGGCGGCTGGAGGCGGTCGCCGCTGAGACAAAACGAATTGCGTCCGGTTGAATCCGGGCGATCGGAATCGGTACGGCAAAAAAACAGCGGAGGATGACATGAGATTTTTCGGACGAACGATGGTGGCGGCTGCTGCGCTCGCGGCCCTGTCTGTGAGCACGCATCCTGCGGCTGCTGTGGATCTCACCATGTATTACCCGGTCGCGGTCGGCGGCCCCGTAACCAAGATCATCGACGACATGGTCGCGCGCTTCGAAAAGGAGAACGCGGATATCAAGGTGACGGCGGTTTATGCCGGCAATTACACCGATACGATGACCAAGGCCATGACCGCCATGAAGGGCGGCCAGCCGCCGCAGCTCTCGGTGCTGCTGTCCACCGACGTGTTCACGCTGATGGATGAGAACGCCATCGTGCCGATGGATGATCTTGTCACGGACAAGGCGTGGTTCAAGGAATTCTATCCGGCGTTCATGGCGAACGGACAGATCGGCGGCAAGACCTGGAGCGTGCCGTTCCAGCGTTCGACCATCGTGATGTACTGGAACAAGGACGCCTTCAAGGAAGCGGGTCTCGATCCGGAGAAGGCGCCGGCGAGCTGGGACGAGATGGCCGCCATGGCCAAGAAACTCGTGAAGAAGGATGCATCCGGCAACACCGTGCGCTGGGGCGTCGAGATTCCGACCACCGGCTATGCGTACTGGATGCTTCAGGCGCTCGCGATCGAGAACGGCCAGAAATTGATGAACGAGGCCGGCAACGAGGTCTATCTCACCGCGCCGAAGACGGTGGCAGCGCTCGATTACTGGGTCGACCTGTCACGCAAGGAAAACGTGATGCCCAAGGGTAGTATCGACTGGGCCACGCTACGCACCGACTTCGTCGAAGGCAAGACTGCGATCATGTGGCACACGACAGGCAACCTGACTGCGGTCAAGGACAGCGCCAAGTTTAACTTCGGCGTGGCCATGCTGCCTGCCAAGGAACGGCGTGGTTCGCCGACCGGCGGCGGAAGCTTCTACATCTTCAAGAGCGCATCGCCGGAGCAGCAGAAGGCGGCGGTGAAATTCATCCACTGGATGACGACTCCCGAACATGCGGCCGAATGGAGCATCAAGACCGGTTACGCAGCCGTCTCGCCGGCCGCCTACAAGACCAAGGCGATGGAAGATTACGCGAAGGGTTTTCCGGCCGCCACCGTGGCCCGCGATCAGCTCGAATATGCGGTGCCCGAATTGTCGGTTCACGAGAACGGCCGCATCTACAAGTTCGTCGGCGACGCCGTGCAGGCGGCGGTCACAGGCTCGCAAAGTCCGAAGGATGCGCTGGCGGGTGCTCAGCAGCAGGCCGATCGCGTCCTGCGCGCTTACAAGTAGACATTCGCAAGTAACGGGAAAGCGCCGGGCGGCGGTTCTCCGCGGTCCGGCCTGAGTGTCCGATGACAGACCAGGCGGCCACAGGACCGGGGGTTGCGCGCAAGCCGCGCTCGCATGCGTGGTGGAACGCCGTCAATGCGTGGCTGCTGCTCTTGCCCGCAGCCGTCCTTCTGGCCGCGTTCACGCACTATCCGATTCTGGCGACCGTCTGGCATTCGCTCTTCATCGCGCGCCGAAACGGCACGGAGGTTTTCGTCGGCCTCGACAACTACCGGTCGATGGCCGCCGATCCGATTTTCTGGAGGGCGCTGGTCAACAATTTCTGGTTCGCGCTCGGCACGATTCCGACCTCGGTCGCATTGGCGCTGCTGATGGCGATCTGGGTCAATCGCAATATGCACGGGCGTGGCTTCCTGCGCCTTGCGTTCTTCACGCCAACCGTACTGCCGATGATCGCGGTCGCCAACATCTGGCTGTTTTTCTACACGCCGGACTATGGACTGCTCGATCAGTTGCGCGGGCTGTTCGGCCTCGCGGGTTGGAACTGGCTTGGCGAACCTTCGACCGTGATGAGTTGCCTGATCGTCATGGTGATCTGGAAGGAAGCCGGCTTCTTCATGATCTTCTACCTCGCGGCGCTCCAGCAGTTGTCTCCCGATCTGGAGGAAGCAGCCGCGGTCGAGGGCGCGGGCCGCTGGTATACGTTCCGGCGGATCACGTTCCCGT
>JAFEFK010000398.1 GCA_018240625.1 Pseudomonadota bacterium | reverse complement strand
GGTTGAGGGCGACCGCGATCGCCAGCGAAAGCAGGAAGCAGAATTTGGTCAGAGCATACGCACCGCGCCGCGCATGGGAACCGCGGGTCAGCCACTCGTCCGCGACAAAATAGGGCAACGTTCCGCAGGCGATCGCCGCGATCAGCGGGATACGTGCCGGTATCGGCAGAAATGAAAACACATAGGCATCGATCGGCAGCCCGAAGGCGATGATGTCGTAGGCTGCCACGGCGATCGCCGCGCATGCGATTCCGCGCCATCTCACGCTGCTCGATGGCCGGGACGCCTTGCGAAAATAGAGCAGCGCGGTCGCGGTGAGCGCACCGTACAGCAGGAAGTGGAGCATCAGGTAATCGCCGAGCAGGATCGGTAAAAAGTCGGTCGGCATTTTCCAGAGGAGCAGCGGCGTCAATATCGCGGGGATGAATGCAGCGATCAGCAGCGGCCGCCATGCCAGACAGGCCCCGGCGGAACTCTCGGTGCCGGCCGGCAACAGCGCCGACAACGGCCACGCCAATGCGACGATGCCGACGAACAGCAATCCGAGCCAGCGTCCGCGGCTATCGATATAGCCTTCGCTGTTTTGCCCGAATGCGGCATTGAGCCATCGCAGCGCTTCGACCATGCTGTCGTGACTGTAGAGCACGCCGATATGCTCGACACCCCGCGCCAGCACCAGCTTGCGGGCCGTGCCATCGGCGAAGTTGCCATAGGTCTTGCCGGCGATCGCCGTTCCGCCGGCCGTGAGGTTGACGATGCGCAAGCCTTCGTTCCGCAGCATCGCGGGCTCCAGCGCGCCGACGATGACCAGCAGGTTGCGCGGGGCCGTCGCGGTTGCCACGGGAGAGAACACCGAGACCGCAACGGTCGCCGCCACGTCCGGATGGGCCACGGCGAACCGCACCACGATGTCGGATGCCATCGAATGTCCGAGGACGGCAACGCGCCCGCTGCTTTCGGGAAGCTTTCGCGCAAAGGCGGCGACTTCCGTCAGCTCTTTCAGCAATTCCTCCGTGATCGTCATCCCCTCGGTGATGTCGCCGCGCATCGGTACCGGATTGCGGCCATGACCGAGGAAATCGAAGGTCACGGCGATATAGCCATTTCGCGCCAGCGTTTCGGCAAAGGGCTGCATCAATTGCTGGGAGCCGGCAAAGCCGTGCGCGATCACGACGACCGGCGCGGACGCGACTTGTTGCGGCCGAAAGATCGTGACCGGGGTTTCGCCCGCGAAGCTTCGCGTGATGCTCAGATCGTCACGCCCGCCATGCAGTTCGAACAGCGCGATGGCGATCATGATCAGCGCCGCCACGGCGACCATCATCCGGCCCGGCTCCGCGCCGGGCGGCATCAGGCGTCCCGCATTCCGGATCACTCTTCGCCCACGCTATGTTTCTCACCCATGCGGCAAACCGTTTCACCAGATGGCTGGCTCTCGAACCGCCACCCGCCACGACTATCATTCTGTCATGTCGGGCAGAAGATGAAAGGCGGCGAGCTCGCGCCAACAAAATCTCGGTCGATCATGAAACGTCTGAAGCTTCGCGCGTATATAAACGGCATTGGTGCGCTCAAGGCGTAGGTTGCGTCGCACGCGTGCGGCCGTTGCATTCGAGCGGCGGCTGGCTTTAGTCTCTCAATGCGGTGATCTGTGCGGTCGCGGGGTGGTTGGGTGGTGGCAGTTTCGATGCGGATCGGCACGCGTAAGAGCGCCATGGCGCTCGCTCAAACCGAGGACATCGCGCGGCGTCTATCGCTGGCCGCAACCGAGCTGAATGTCGAGATCGTCAGGTTCGAGACCACGGGTGATACCGACCAGACTAGTAAGCTGTTGGTTCACGGCGGCAAGGGCGGCGCATTCGTCGCCGAAATCCGCGCGGCCGTGATAGCGGGCAAGCTTCACGCCGCGATGCATTCGCTCAAGGATATGCCCGGCAACGAGGACACGCCCGGCCTTGTGATCGGCGCAACGCTGGCGCGCGATCCGCCGACCGACGCTCTCGTCACGCGGCCGGGGGTGTCGATCGAGGATCTCAGGCGTTCGCGCGGAAAGGGCTACAAGATTGGAACCAACGCGGTGCGGCGCGCGGCCTATGCGCGGCGGCTTTTTCCCGAGATCGAGATCATCCATTTTCGTGGCGCCGCGGATACGCGAATCCGCAAGCTCGACAACAAGGAGATGCAGCGGCTGCCCCATGGCGGCGAGGCTGGTCCGGCCGATGCGCTGATCATGGCGCGATCCGGGCTGGAGCGGGTCGGTCTCGCACACCGTATCGCTGTGGAGTTTTCGCCGAAGGACATGCTGCCGGCGGCCGGTCAGGGCATCGTCGCGGTCGAGTGTGCCGCCGGCGATTGGTCGACGCGTCAATATCTCTCGCGGATCGATGACCGCGCCGCGCATCTCTGCTGCGATGCCGAGCGCGAGGTGCTCTGGGTGCTCAACGGTCATTGCAATTCACCGATAGCAGGCTATTCGACGATCGATGGCGCGCAGATGTCGTTGACCGCGTCGGTGCTCGACGAGCCCGGCGGCAGGATCATCGAAGTCACGCGTTCGGGACCTGCGGATCGGCCACGAGAGCTCGGCCGCGCCGTCGGTCTCGAACTGCTCGACAAGGGTGCCGCGGACCTCATCGCGCGCACGCGGCCTGAACCATGAAAGCATAAGATGGCAACAGCCTACCCATTCTCCGCGATTGTCGGTCAGGACGAGATGAAGCTCGCGCTCCTGATCGCGGCCGTCGATCCGAGGATTGGCGGCGTTCTTGCCTTTGGGGATCGCGGCGCGGGTAAGTCCACCGCGGTCCGCGCGCTGGCCGCGTTGTTGCCCAAGATGAAAGTTGTCGCGAACTGCCGCTATAACTGCGATCCGGATCGCCCGTCCGAACTGTGTGACGAGTGCCGGGCCCGCGCGTCGAAAGGCGCGCTCAAATCGGTGCAAGTGGCGGTGCCGGTGGTCGATCTGCCGCTCGGCGCGACCGAGGACCGCGTGGTCGGCGCGCTCGATCTCGAACGGGCGCTGGCGCGCGGTGAAAAAGCATTCGAGCCAGGGTTGCTGGCCCGCGCCCATCGCGGCTTTCTCTATATCGACGAGGCCAATCTGCTGGAAGATCATCTCGTCGATCTCCTGCTCGATGTCGCCGCATCCGGTGAAAATGTCGTCGAACGCGAGGGCCTGAGCATTCGTCATCCCGCGCGGTTCGTGCTGGTCGGCACCGGCAATCCGGAGGAGGGTGAGCTGCGGCCGCAGTTGCTGGACCGGTTCGGCCTGTCGGTTGAGGTCAAGACGCCGGACGACCTTCCGAGCCGCATCGAGGTGGTGCGCCGCCGTGACGCGTTCGAGAGCAATTCCGCAGACTTCCTTGCGAAATGGGCCAAGGATGAGGCCAGGCTGCGCAAGTCGGTTATATCGGCGCGACAAAAGCTGCCCGCGGTCTCGGTGTCCGATGCGGCGCTGGAGCGTGCGGCAAAACTATGCATGGCACTTGGCACCGACGGCCTGCGCGGCGAGTTGACGCTGATGCGCGGCGCACGCGCGCTGGCGGCGCTGGAATCGGCGAAGACCGTGACCGACGATCATCTGCGCCGAATTGCACCGTCGGCGCTTCGCCATCGCTTGCGCCGCAACCCGCTTGACGATGCCGGCTCCTCGGTGAGGGTCGACCGGGCGATATCGGACGTGCTGGGATGAGCGGCGATTCCGCCTGGTCCGATGTGGTCGCGGCGGCGCAATTGTTCGCTGTCGATCCCTTCGGGCTCGGCGGGATTGTGTTGAGATCGCGTGCGGGACCGGTCC
>JAFEFK010000397.1 GCA_018240625.1 Pseudomonadota bacterium | reverse complement strand
CGCTTACTCCTTCCCTTACGGTTTGCCCTGCGCGAGCTGCGCAGCGGACTGCGCGGTTTCTATGTTTTCATTGCCTGCATTGCGCTCGGGGTGATGGCGATCGCCGGCGTCGGGTCGGTCGCCTCGAGTCTGAGCGACGGCCTTGCGCGGGAAGGCCGCACGCTGCTCGGTGGCGACGTCTCGTTTTCGCTGATCCAGCGCGAGGCGACGCCGGACGAGATCGGCTTCCTGCGCTCGCGCGGAACGGTGTCGGTGGCGGCGACATTACGCGGCATGGCGCGGGCGCCGAACGGCAAGCTCGCGCTGGTCGAACTCAAGGCGGTCGATCAAACCTATCCGATGCTCGGTGAGTTGACGCTCGCGCCGAAAATCCCGATGGCCGGTCTGCTCGCGGAGCATGACGGCGTGTTCGGCGCCGCCGCCGATCCGACGCTGCTGGCGCGGCTCGACCTGAAGGTCGGCGATCGCGTCACCGTCGGCAGCGCGACCTTCGAAATCCGCAGCGCGGTCGAGGCGGAGCCGGACAAGCTGGCGGGTGGGCTTGGATTCGGGCCGCGCTTCCTGGTCAGCATCGATGGGTTGCGCGCCACCGCGTTGTTGCAGCCGGGCAGTCTGGTGCGCTGGATCTATCGGGTACGGCTTCCAGACAATCGCGCCGACGACAAGTCGGCGAAGGTGCTGGCCGACGATGCGCGCGCGGCGCTGCCCGAGGCCGGCTGGGAAATCCGCAGCCGCAGCAACGCCTCGCCGCAACTCGAGCGCACCATTTCGCGGTTCACACAATTCCTGACGCTGGTCGGGCTTGCCTCTCTCCTGGTGGGAGGCGTCGGCGTCGGCAACGCGGTCAAGAGCCATATCGATCGCCGCCGTGACGTGATCGCATCGTTCAAGGCGCTGGGCGCGACGGGGCGCGATGTGTTTGCGATCTATCTGACCCAGGTCGTGGTGCTGGCCGTGCTCGGCTCGCTCGCAGGTCTCATCGTCGGCGCGGCGCTGCCGTTCGTCATTGTCGGCGCGTTCGGCAACCTTCTGCCGCTGCCGGTGATCGCGGCGCTGCATCCCGGCGAACTGGCGTTGTCGGCGGTGTACGGCCTGTTGACGGCGCTGGCGTTCGGCATGTGGCCGCTGGCGCGGGTTCATGACGTTCCGGTCGCCGCGCTGTTCCGTGAAACCGTCACGAGCGAATTTCATCGGCCGCCTCTGCGCTATCTGATCTGGATGGCGCTCGTGATTGCGCTTTTGGTCGGGATCGCCATTGGTCTCGCCTACGACAAGCGCGTCGCCGCGGTGTTCGTGGCCTCGTCGGTCGTGGTGTTCGTGCTGTTGCGCGGCATCGCCTCGGGACTGATGGCCGCCGCGCGACGGCTGCCACGATCTGGGATCACGATGTTGCGGCTGGCCGTCGCGAATATCCATCGGCCGGGCACGTTGACGCCGTCGGTGGTGCTTTCGCTCGGTCTCGGTCTCGCGGTGCTGGTCACGATCACTCAGATCGACGGCAATCTCCGGCGGCAGTTCATGGCGGCGCTGCCCGAACGCGCCCCGTCGTTCTATTTTATCGACATCCCGTCGTCCGTCTCCGATCGTTTCACGGCGTTCCTGAAGGAGAAGGCGCCGCAAGCGAAGATCGAAGACGTGCCGATGCTGCGCGGACGCATCGTCGCGGCGCGCGGCGTCAAGGCCGAAGATCTCAAGCCGTCGCAGGACGCCGAATGGGTGCTGCAAAGCGACCGCGGCTTGACCTATACCGGCGAAGTTCCCAAGGGATCGAAGGTCGTGGAAGGCGAGTGGTGGGCACCCGATTACAGCGGTCCGCCGCTGGTGTCGTTCGAGAAGAAGCTGGCGGACGGGCTCGGGCTCAAGATCGGCGACACGGTTGTGGTCAATGTCCTCGGACGGGATATCACAGCAACAATCAGCAACATGCGCAGCGTGGACTGGCAGAGCCTCGGCATCAATTTCGTGCTGGTGTTCTCGCCCAACGCCTTTCGTGGCGCGCCGCACACCCATATCGCGACCCTGACGGAGGTCCATGGCGATACGGCCGGCGACGTCGCCATCATCAAGGCCGTCGCCGACGCGTTTCCGATGGTGACAAGCGTGCGGGTCCGCGAGGCCCTGGAAACCATCGGGACGGTCGTCACCAATCTGGTGCTGGCCATTCGCGGCGCCAGCGCCGTCACCCTGATTTCCGCGATCCTTGTTCTCGGCGGCGCATTGGCCGCCGGACACCGCCATCGCGTCTATGATGCGGTGATCCTGAAAACCCTCGGCGCCACGCGGTTGCGGCTGCTCGGCGCCTACGCGCTGGAATATATGATGATCGGCGCGGCCACCGCGGTGTTCGGCGTGGCGGCCGGCTCAATTGCCGCATGGCTGATCGTGACGCGGCTGATGACGCTCGGCTTTCAATGGCAAGCTGGCAGCGCGGCGGTCGTGGTCGTCGTGGCGCTGGTTGTCACGGTCGGGCTGGGATTGGCCGGCACGCTGATGGCGCTTAACCAGAAACCGGCCTCCGTGCTGCGGAATTTATGACAATTTGTAGCAGGCGTGGAGCGGCGCCGTCCGATCATGACCGCCGTGGGGCGGGATTGAGGTTTCCCTTGCGGATTGGGCGCTTTTGGCGCATCCGTCACCCGCGCATGCGACCAATGTCCTTCCGGGAGGGCGACATTCAGCCGCGCATGAAAGCTTGCACCGGATGTGCTAGTTTCCCACAT
>JAFEFK010000396.1 GCA_018240625.1 Pseudomonadota bacterium | reverse complement strand
GCTCAACATGCCGCCGCGCTACTTCCGTGCGCCCCGTGAGGCGTTGCTGTTCATGGGCACGTCGCTGTTGCGGTTTCTCCCGGCGTTGCTGATTGCCTATGCGATCATGATCGTCGCGTGGCCATGGTCGGCGCTGGCGCCGCTCAATCCGATCCGGGGACTCATCAGCTTCGGCGACTTCGGTTACAACATCCGCACCGTGCTGGATGGGCACATCTATCGCATGGCGACGGTGCCACGCTGGTATGTGCCGACCTACCTCGTGATCAAGGTGCCGCTCCTGATGCTGGCGGGAACGGCGCTGGCGCTGGTTTTCGCCGCCATTCCGGCTGCGACATCCGAGGCATTTTCGGATCGCCGCCGCCGCGACGTCGCGGTGATCGCATTCGTGGCGTTTTTCCCGCTGTTGTGCGAGGCGGTTGCGCATGGACCTGCGTTCTGCGGCTTGCGTCACTTCCTGTTCGTGTTGCCGCCGCTCGCGGTCTTGACAGGGATCGGACTGGATGCCGCCATCTCGCAGGCCGCCACCCGGCGCCGACCCGCTCTAGCCGCCGTGCTGGCGGTGATCGTTGCCGGATTTTCGTGGAATGCGATCACGCTCTATCGGCTGCATCCTTACGAATACATCGTCTACAATCCGCTCGTGGGCGGGGTCGCGGGCGCGTCGCGTCGCTACGCGATGGATTACTGGGTGACGACGATGCCCGAGGCCGTCGACGGGCTTGAAGCTTATCTCGCGAAGACCGAGCCAACTGCCAGCCGCGACCCGCATCATGTCTACACGGTCGCTTTTTGCGGCGAGCGGGCGGCGTTCTTGAAGAAGGCCAAGCCGCATCTGCACTGGGCGATGGTGTGGGAAACCGCCGATTTCTTCATCGCGCCGACTCACA
Organism: Pseudomonadota bacterium; assembly: GCA_018240625.1. Classification (GTDB taxonomy): domain Bacteria; phylum Pseudomonadota; class Alphaproteobacteria; order Rhizobiales; family Xanthobacteraceae; genus Nitrobacter. The sequence goes on along the minus strand of JAFEFK010000396.1, from coordinate 2,292 downwards.
TGAACTGCGATTACGATAGCCAAGGCGACGTGGTGGCGACCGTCAAGCGCATGGGCGTGCCGCTCGGCTATGTCAAGGATCAGCGGCGGATGCTGGGGCGGACCCACCGGCGCGGATGATCGCGGCAAAGCGCAGGGGCGGAACGCGCAGGTGGTGTTTCGCGGCAGATATGCACCTGCTTAACTTTACATTTTGACAGGAACGCATGAGCGGTACATGGCGAACTCCCTCTCTCGCTTGCTGGCCGCGCCGCGAGCAGCGCTGAGAGGGTTGGGGAGGGGGCGTATCAAAGCGTCAGTGAGATGCCCCACCCGACCGGCATCGCTGCGCTTGCCGGTCGACCTCCCCCGCAAGCGGGAGAGGTGAAGATTACTCGCTGCACTTCGGTGCAAGCTTGGGACAGCCTAGCTATACACGAACGCCTTGTCCTTTAAGTCGATCTTCGGAAACTCGTCCTTCTCGGCCCAGTAATCCTGGTTGTGCTGCCATTCCGGCTTGTCGCCGCGCTTCGGCAGCAGGTGCATGCCGCGCATCATGTAACCCGGATTGAAGTTCTCCGGGTCGATCCACGGCAACAGCGGCATGTTGTGATCTTCGGGTCTCAGTTCCGGAGTTACCTTGTGTGCGCCGGTATCCTTCATGTGCTTCAACAGCTTGCACACGAAGTCCGCGACGAGGTCCACGCGCAGCGTCCAGCTCGCGCGGAAATATCCGAACACCCAGACGAGATTGGGCACACCGGTGAACATCATGCCGCGATAGGTGACGGTGTCGGCGAAGTCGAGCGGCTTGCCGTCGATCGCGAAGGCGATATCGCCGGTGGCGCTAAGGTTGAAGCCGGTCGCGGTGACGATGATGTCCGCTTCAAGCGTCTTGCCGGACTTCAGCAGAATGCCCTTTTCGGTGAAGCGATCGATCTCGTCGGTCACGACCGAGGCCTTGCCGGCCTTGATGGCCTGGAACAGATCGCCATCGGGAATGAAGGCGATGCGCTGCCGCCACGGCCGGTAGGTCGGGGTGAAGTGCGTCGCGATATCGTAGTCGGGCCCGAGATAGGCCTCGACCGCCGCCAACAAATCCTTTTTCGCGCTGTCGGGATCCTTGAAGGTGCGGCGGGTGAACGCGTCCTGTTCGTAGAGGATATGCCGCCGGGTGATTTCGTGAATCCAGGCCTCGTCCACCTGCAGCTTGCGCAGCGTCTCGGTGATTTCGATCGCGTTGCGCCCGGTGCGAAAGTAGGTCGGCGAGCGCTGCAGCATCGTCACATGCGCGACGTCATCGGCGATGTTGGGAACGAGCGTCGCGGCGGTCGCGCCGGAGCCGATCACGATGACGCGCTTGCCCTTGTAGTCGAGGTCCGTGGGCCATTTCTGCGGATGGACCACGGTGCCCTTGAATTTGTCGAAGTCTGTCCATTCCGGGGTATAGCCCTCGGTGTGCCGGTAATATCCTTGGCACATCCAGAAGAAATTCGTGGTGAAGCGCAGCCGCTCCCCGGTGTCGCTGCGCTCGGCGTCGATGGTCCAGAGATTGTCGGCGTTCGACCAGTTCGCGGAAACGATCCTGTGGCGGTAGCGGATGTGGCGCGCGAGATCGTTCTCCGCGATGACGTCGCCCATGTATTTGAGGATTTCGGCGGCGGTGGCGATCGGCGCCGATGTCCACGGCTTGAACCGGTAGCCGAAGGTGTGGAGATCGCTGTCGGAGCGGATGCCCGGATATTTGTGGGTCAGCCACGTCCCGCCAAAACTCTCCTGCGATTCCAGCACCACAAAGCTGGTGCCTGGCATTTGCGTTGTCAGATGATACGCCGCGCCGACGCCGGAAATTCCCGCGCCGGCGATGACGACGTCGAAGTGCTCGGCGGCTTGCGATGCCGTGGCGTCGATTTTGGTCTGGACGTTCATAGGCGTGATCCTCATCGCGCAGTTATCTGCGCGGCCATCTCAACGAAACCCGTCATTCCGGCGCGCGAAGCGCGAACCCGGAATCCAAAGCCATCACAGGGAGTGTGGATTCCGGATAGCCGCTACGCGGCTTCCGGAATGACAAGGAAGAACCATACTAAACCTCGCGCCGGTTGAGGAAGGCGAGGCGCTCGAACAAATGCACGTCCTGTTCGTTCTTGAGCAGCGCGCCGTGCAGCGGCGGGATCAGTTTTCGCGGATCGCGCTCGCGCAGCATCTCCGGCGTCATGTCCTCGTTCAAGAGAAGTTTCAGCCAGTCCAGCAATTCCGAGGTCGACGGCTTCTTCTTCAGGCCGGGCACCTCGCGCACCTCGAAGAAGATGCG
>JAFEFK010000395.1 GCA_018240625.1 Pseudomonadota bacterium | reverse complement strand
GGTTGTCTGCCTTCGTCACCGGGCTTGGTCTTACCGCCGCGCTCCAGAGCAGCACTGCGACGGCGTTGATGACGACGTCGCTGGCCGCCGATGGGTTGATCGGTCTCGTCCCGGCGCTTGCAATCATGCTGGGTGCGAATGTCGGGACCACGCTGATCGTACAGGTCCTGTCTTTCAATATCTATGTGATCTCGCCGTTTCTCCTGGTCGGTGGCGTTGTCGCCTTCAAGTTGATCGACGGAGGACGCTGGCATCAGATGGGGAGGGCTTTTATCGGCTTCGGGCTGATGATCCTTGCGCTTCATTTGTTGCTGTTGTCGCTGGCGCCGGCCGAAAGCGCGCCTGCTATGCTCGAGTTCATGCGTCTGGTAACGGCGGAGCCTGCGATCTGCGTGATCATCGCTGCGCTGCTGACGTGGGTAGCACATTCCAGTGTTGCCACGGTGCTGCTGACGATTTCACTGGCGCATGCACAGATCGTCTCGCCGGAAGCGGCTCTGGCGCTGGTGGTAGGCGCCAATCTCGGCAGCGCCATCAACCCGCTGTTCGAGGCGGGGCGTTCCGGCAACCTCGCCAGCAAGCGGGTGCCGATCGGTAATCTGCTCAACCGGCTTTTTGGTCTCGTGATGACGTTCCCGTTCCTCGGGCTCATCGCAGACTGCGGGCTTAAGCTGCAACCAGACCTGGCGTTGCTCACCAGCGAATTCCACCTCGTGTTCAATCTTGTGCTTGCGCTGGCTTTCCTCCTGCCCCTGCCGGCGATCGGCGCATTGCTGGAACGCTATTTTCCCGAGAAACGCGATGCTGAGGATCCCGGCGTACCGCGTTATCTCAGCGACGCTGTAGTCGCGATGCCTTCGATCGCGCTGTCCGAAGCGGTGCGCGAAACGCTCCGAATCGTCGATTTCGTTGAAACCATGTTGCAGCAGGTGATGTCGGCACTTCTGACCAACGACAAGCAGTCCATCGCGCTGGTGTCGCAGGGCGACGATGTCGTGGATCGCCTGGAAAAGTCTGTTCGTCTCTATATTACCCGGCTGACACGCGAGAATCTGGATGAAAGTGACGCGCGCCGGGCTGCCGAGATCATGTCGTTCGCGATCAATCTTGAACATATCGGCGATGTCATCGAAAAGAATCTGCTGCAAATTGCTGTGAAGAAGATCAAGCAGAACGCAAACTTCTCAAACGAAGGCGCTCTTGAGATCGAAGCCCTGTATCACCGGGTCAGGAGAAGCTTGAGGTTGTCGTTGGGCGTGTTCGTTTCCGGCGACGCTGAAGCGGCGCGACAATTGCTCTATGAAAAATCGGAGGTGCGCCGGTCGGAACGCACGGCGACGGCAAACCATCTCGCGCGCCTCCGTGAGGGGCGGCTGGAGACATTGGACACGATGGCCATGCACGTCGACACTTTGCGCGATCTGAAGCGCATACATTCGCACATCTGCTCGGTCGCGTATTCGTTTCAGGAGAGAGACGGCAAAATAGCGGTGGCCAGCTAGCCAGCCGCCGCTTCCAAATTCTGTCAGGCGCGAGCGCCTTCTGAAATGCCTGTTAGGCCCATTATCCTGCATGCCTGCAACTATAATTGCAGTGGGCTTATAGCCTAAGCTGCCAGCGATGCACGATTCAAATTGAATTTTCTGATTGCGATGCGGCACGATCCGCGCGACACCATCATTCCCACAGTCGCTCGCCGGCTTCTACCGGGTTGGACGGTACGGCGAAGGAAGCACTTTGCACAACAGCAACGAGGGTCCGGTGATCGAAGCTATTTCGGTGCGTTTGAATCAAAAGGCCGCAAATGCGGATTCAATCGCTCCAGCGATTGAAAAATGCGGTCTCAAGTGCAGCGGCAGCGAGGTGATTATCGAAATAGCGGCGGCTGGCGTCAATCCATCGGATGTCAAGGCTGCGACCGGGTTGATGCCGTATGCGGTATTCCCACGCACGCCAGGGCGTGACTTCGCCGGGGTTGTCGTTGAAGGATCCGCGGAATGGATCGGACGCAAGGTATTCGGGACCTCAGGCGATCTTGGCATTCGCCGCGACGGTGCCCATGCGAGCCACCTTGTCGTGGAAGCTGCCGCGCTGGTCGAGCAGCCATCCAACATGTTTGCGGATGAGGCGGCCGGGGTCGGCGTGCCGTTTGTGACGGCAATCGAGGGCTTTCGCCGCACCGGGGTACCAAAAGCCGATGAGACAGTCTTGATCATGGGACTAAACGGCAAAGTGGGGCAGGCCGCGGCGCAGCTTGCGTCCTGGCGTGGCGCTCGCGTGATTGGTGTCGTTCGCACGGAGGAACCCTATCAAGGGCACGCCAACGGTCCGGTCGAGGTCATCAATTCATCCGCGGTCGATGTCGCGGAGCGCGTTCTCGCGCTAACGAACGGCCGAGGTGCCGATATCGTCTTCAATACCGTGGGCGATCCTTATTTTCAGGCAGCTCACAAATCACTGGCGCCCGCAGGTCGGCAAATCCTGATCGCCGCCGTCGACAAAATCGTGCAATTCAACATTCTCGAATTCTATCGTGGAAGGCACACCTACGTCGGCATCGATACGCTGGCATTCTCGTCCATTGAAAGCGCCGCCATCCTGCGTGAAGCGCTGCCTGGCTTTGTCAGCGGTCACCTCAAGCCATTTCCGATCAATGCTGGGGCCGTGTATCGACTGCAGGACGCCAAAGCCGCGTATCTCGCGGTGATCGGTTCATCGCGAGATCGCGTTGTTCTCAAGCCGTAAGCTTAGTCGGTCTGATTCGTGTTATCGGTCTTGTGTTACCGGTCGACGTTCAATACGGCACCGGTCGTGGCGTCGACGTCCACTTCCATATAGCGGCCGGACACATCACGCCCCTCGATCTGCCACTCGTTACCAGAGAATTCCGTATGAGAGACAGTCGCAAGCCCGATATCGGTTGCGACGCCGAGTGCGTCCTCCATCGAAAACAGGGTGCCGGAATCATAGGCCATCGCCGGTGCAGCGAGGCCAAGCGAGACAGCGGTAGCCAGAGATAGAATGTAATTTCGCATGAGATGCTCCTCGTCGAAGTCATGGTTCACTGCGCCTGTTATGCGAGCGCGGCATCCATAGAACTAACGGGTCAGCCTGGCGTTCCCGCACGGCGGTTTGCGTGCAAAGGCAAAAGTTTGACAGATGCGGCCATTGCTTGGCTGCATTTTGTCGAGGGAATGATCCTGTTTCTCGCCGAGTCAAACGGACGTTCGAGCGCGATTTAGTGTTTGGATGAGTTTCTAGCCGCGGCATTATTCAACACGATCAGACCATCGACCGCGACGCCGGTCTTTGTGTTGACAAGAAACGGATTAACGTCGATCGAAGCGATGCGCTTGCCGGCGTCCGTCATCAGGTTGGATAGGCCAACGATGGCCTTGATGACGGAGGCCTCGTGCAGCGCCGGCTTGCCGCGGTAGCCACGCAATTTGACGCCGGCCTTGGTTCGGCCGATCAATTCCTTCGCCCCGGCAGCGTCGAGGGGGGCACCGGCCAGCGCCACGTCTTTCATCAATTCGATATCGACACCCCCCGTACCAAACAGCACGACCGGTCCCATCTCGGCGTCCAGAGAGGCCCCGACAACGAGCTCAAGCTCAGCCTTGACCTGCTGCGCAATCAAAATGCCTTCGAGCTTCGGCTTTCCTTTTAACTTCTTGACCCGCGCGGTGATGTCGTTGAATGCCTTTTTCATCTCGGCGACGCTACCGATATTGAGCACGACGCCGCCGACATCGGACTTATGAAGAATATCGGCGCTGACGACCTTCGCCACCACCGGAAAGCCGATGTTCTTCGCAACTTTCACAGCGCTCGCCGCATCCTGCACGATCT
>JAFEFK010000394.1 GCA_018240625.1 Pseudomonadota bacterium | reverse complement strand
GCGCATCGCGCCCATCGGTCCGCCACGCGGCTTGGTTTCCGTGGCCTGAGGCGTCGCGGGCTCAGCGGGATTACCCTTTTGCTCGGGCGGAAATTTCAGGACGGGTTCAGCCATAGTGCTGCTCTTTCACTTTATTATTGTTGGTTGGTCCGCCGTTCTGAAGCGCACTGCGAACGTTGTCTTTGACGGTTTCAAGTTGCTCGACCAGACGATGCGCGTCGGGGATGCTGATATCGGCGAGGGCTGCTCGGGTGATTTCGCTGCGCAGCGCGGCGAGTTTCGCCATCATCGGCCGCGCGGTCCTGGTCAGGTACAGACGATTGACGCGGCGGTCGGTTTCGTCGCTGCGGCGTTCGATCAAGTCGGCCTTGCAGAGTTTATCGATCAGGCGCGTCAGCGTGATCGGCTGCATTTCCATCAACTCGGCGACCTCGGTCTGCTTCAGTCCTTCCGTGCGCTCGAGCTTGGCAAGCACCGCCCACTGGGCCCGGGTCAGTCCGTAGCGCGACGCCTGCTTGTCGGCATAAAGCCGCAGCAGGCGTTGCACCTCGAACAGGGCAAACAGGAAGTCATTGTCGATCGAACGGATCCGGGACATCGGAACTCCTAACAGTCGATATAATAAGCAAGCTTATGAATACGACATCGGGAGTTAACGGAAAGCTGACCTGCGGAAGTCTCATGGCTCGCGCCGGGGCGGCTCCGGAGGAAAAATTTAACTAATTTATCAACATCTTACGACCATTCGACACCGGATTCGGCGGCGAGGTCGATACTGCTTTGCTTGCCGATGTCCGCGAAGTGTTGATCGAGAAATTTGCGGGCGGCACGCTGGCCTGCGCGGTGCAGCAGTTCGAAAAAGTCGAAGTCGGTCTTCATTTTGCTGGAGGCTGCGAGACGGGTGCCGAGTGCGCCGAGGTCGATCCGGTGGATGTTGAGTTTACGGTACTGGTTCTTGCCGTTGCCATCCTTTCCGGTGGTCCGGGGCAGGCGGCCGTCATCGATCAGTTGATTGATGAAGTCCATGGCACGCAGTTCGGAGATCAGCGCCGAGTTGAAAGTGATTTCATTGAGCCGGTTGATGATCTCCGCCGACGTGCGCGGCGTGGTGGCGCGCACGACCGGGTTGATCTGCACCACCAGCACATCTTCGGCCTCGGTGGCGTGCAGGAACGGAAAGATCGCGGGATTCCCCATGTAACCGCCGTCCCAATACGGCACGCCGTCGATCTCGACTGCGCGGAACAGGAACGGCAGCGCGGCCGAGGCCATCACCACGTCGGCCGAAATGCTGGCGCGGTC
>JAFEFK010000393.1 GCA_018240625.1 Pseudomonadota bacterium | reverse complement strand
TGAGCGCAAGATCGTCGAAGCCGTGCTGCGCGACTTGGGGTAAGCGCTTGCCTCGTCATTCCGGGGCGCGCGACAGCGCGAACCCGGAATCCAGATATTGTGAGTGTGAGATTCCGGGTTCGCGCTGTCGCGCGCCCCGGAATGACAGAAGTTAATCAAAGCCCGAAGGACCGTCGATGAACATTCTGCCCGGCAATATGCGTTTCGGTGCGGGGAAACCCGTCAAGCGTCTTGAAGATCGGCGGCTGCTCACCGGAAAAGGACAATTCATTGACGACAAGCCGGAAGACGGAGCGCTATGGCTCTACGTGCTACGCTCGCCGCACGCGCATGCGAAGATCAAATCCGTCGATACCGGCGCTGCTGCCGCCATGCCCGGCGTCGAGGCAATTTTCACCGGCGCGGATCTGATCGCCGATGACATCGGGACCATTCCGACGCTGGCGATCTTCAAGCGGCCCGACGGATCGCCGATGACGGTGCCGCCGCGACGCCTGCTGGCGCACGAGATCGTGCGATTTGCCGGTGAGGCGGTGGCAGCGGTTGTTGCAACATCACGGGTTGCGGCGCAGACGGCGGCGGAAGCCGTTGTCGTTGATTACGATGTGCTGCTGTCCGTCGTCGATCCCGTCAGCGCGGTCAAGCCGGGTGCGCCCGTGGTATGGCCCGACGCGCCGGACAATATCGTCGCGGCAATGAGCTACGGCGATCCCGCCGCGGTCGAGGCGGCCTTTGCCGATGCCGCTCATACGGTGTCGCTCGATCTGGTGAGCCAGCGGTTGATCCCGTCGGCGATGGAGCCGCGCAGCACCATCGCCGAAGTCGAGAAGGCGACCGGGCGGCTGATCCTGCACGTGCAGTCGCAGACGCCGGGGTCGACCCGCGATGTGCTGGCGGAAGCGGTGCTCAAGCGGCCCAAAGACAGCGTCCGCGTATTGGTTGGCGATATCGGCGGCGGGTTCGGCCAGAAGACCAATCTCTATCCGGAGGACGGCATCGTCGCGTACGCCGCGGTCAAGTTGGGCCGCAAGATTCGCTGGCGCGGCGAACGCAGCGACGAATTCGTCGGCGGCACCCACGGCCGCGACCTCACCTCGACCGGCGAATTCGCGCTCGACGCTAGGGGCCGCGTGCTGGCTTATCGCGTGCGTTCGATCGGCGGCACCGGCGCTTATTCGGCCGGCGCAGGCAACATCATTCCGCTGGTGCTCGGTCCTTTCGTGCAGACCGGCGTCTACGATCTGCCGCTGGTGCATTTCGAAGTGAAGTCGGTGATGACCAACACCGCACCGGTCGGCGCCTATCGTGGCGCCGGGCGGCCGGAAGCCGTGTTCATCGTGGAGCGTCTGATGGATGCCGCGGCCCGGCAGATCGGCATGGACCCGCGCAAGATCCGCGAAGTGAATTACATCAAGCCGGCGCAGTTGCCATACACCAACGCCGCCGGCCAGGTCTATGACAGCGGCGCGTTCGCGCACATGCTGAAACGCGCATCTCAGCTCGCGGATTGGGACGGCTTTGCCGCGCGCAAGAAGGCGGCGAAAAAGAAGGGGCTGCTCTATGGGCGCGGCCTGACCAGCTACATCGAGTGGACCGGCGGACGCGCGCACACCGAGAAAGTCAGCCTGCACGCGACAGCCGAAGGCCGCGTCATCCTGCATTCGGGCACCATGGCGATGGGGCAGGGCCTTCAGACCACCTATACGCAAATGGTATCGGAATCGCTCGGCATTGCCATGGACAAGATCGATGTCGTGCAGGGCGACACCGACCTCGCGACTGGTTTTGGCAGCGTCGGTTCGCGTTCGCTGTTCGTCGGCGGCACCGCGGTTGCCGTATCCGCCAACGACCTGATCGCGAAGGCGCGGGAGAAGGCCGCCAATGTGCTCGAGGCGTCGGTCGAGGACATCGAATACGGCAGCGGCTGGTTGACCGTGGTCGGCACCGACAAGCGCGTCGGCCTGTTCGAGATCGCGAAGGATGAGAAGGGCGCGCGCCTCAGCGTGGACAGTGAGGGGGAGGTTGACGGGCCGAGCTGGCCCAACGGCACGCACATCTGCGAAGTGGAGATCGATCCGGATACGGGAGTCACGCGCGTGGTGCGCTATACGACCGTCGACGATGTCGGCGTTGCCGTCAATCCAATGCTGGTGACGGGCCAGGTTCATGGCGGCGTCGCGCAGGGGATCGGTCAGGCGCTCTACGAGGGCGTGTCCTACGACCCCGAAGGGCAATTGCTGACCGCGAGCTATCAGGACTACTGCATCCCGCGCGCCGACGATATTCCGCCCATCGTGGTGACACTGGACGATTCAGCGCCGTGCCGTACCAATCCGTTGGGGGCGAAGGGCTGCGGCGAATCCGGCGCCATTGGAGGTCCGCCCTGCATCGCCAATGGCGTGATGGACGCGCTCGGCGATCTTGGCATCGCGGGCCTCAATACGCCGCTCACGCCGATGAAGATTTGGCAAGCGATCCGGGACGCCAAAGTCGCCGAAAAAGCAGCGTAAAATCGCGGTTGCTCGGCGCGGACTTCTGCTACTGTCACGATCGCGCGGCCGTGAGGGCGCGCGAATTTTCCGCACATGCGGTCTTGATTGCCGGCAGGAGAGATATGATGCGAAAGTTTTTCACCGTACTGGCGGCGCTCGCCACCCTCAGCCTCACCAATTGCGGCTACAACGCCATCCAGTCGCAGGATGAGCAGATCAAATCGAGCTGGTCTGAGGTGGTCAACCAGTATCAGCGCCGCGCCGATCTCGTGCCGAACCTCGTCAATTCCGTGAAGGGCTTTGCGCAGCAGGAAAAGGATGTTCTGCTCGGCGTCACCAACGCGCGCGCCAAGGTCGGGAGCGTTCAAGCAACGCCCGAGGTGCTGAACGATCCCGCCGCGTTCCAGAAATTCCAGGCGGCGCAGGGCGAGCTGTCCAGCGCGTTGTCGCGCCTGCTGGTTGTGACGGAAAATTATCCGCAGCTCAAATCGGACGCGCTGTTTCGCGATCTGATGACGCAACTCGAAGGAACCGAGAATCGCATCGCGGTGGCCCGCAACCGCTACATCAAGGCGGTGCAGGAATATAACGTCACCATCCGCTCGTTCCCGTCGAACGTAACGGCGATGATGTTCGGCTATAAGGCGAAGCCAAACTTCACGGTCGATAACGAGAAGGAAATCTCGACGGCTCCGAAGGTCGATTTCAATCCGGCGCCGGCGGCTCCCCCGGCACCCACAAAGTAGCGGGTCTCGCGGGTGGCCGCGATGGGGTCCGCGAGGATCACGTTACTTGCGCTGATGCTGTGCTGGGTCTGCGCAGCATTCGCCGACGTCGCGGTGCCGCCGCTGACCGGGCGCGTGGTCGATCAGACGTCGACGCTGAGCGGCGATCAGAGGGCGTCGCTCGACGCGAAGCTGAAAGCGTTCGAGGATCGCAAGGGCAGCCAGATCGCGGTGCTGATCGTGCCGACCACGGCCCCGGAAACGATAGAGCAGTACTCGATCCGGGTTGCCGACCAGTGGAAGATCGGCCGCAAGAAGATCGACGACGGCGCGATTCTGGTGGTCGCCAAGGACGACCACAAATTGCGGATCGAGGTCGGCTACGGCCTCGAGGGTGCGCTGACCGATCTCACGTCGAAGCGCATCATCGATGAAGAGATCGTGCCGAAGTTCAGGAGCGGCGATTTCGCGGGCGGGATTTCGGCCGGCGTCGATCGCATGCTGCGCGTGATCGACGGCGAGCCGTTGCCTGCGCCGAAACCGCAGGCGCAGTATTCGAACAGTTTCGACATCGGTGATTTATTCAATCCGTTCGTCATCGTTGGCGTTTTCATTCTCGGCGGCATTTTCCGCGCCACGCTCGGCCGATTGTTTGGATCGCTCGCCACCGGTGGATTGGTCGGTGTCGCGGCCTGGTTTCTGGCCGGGTCGCTCATCGTGTCGGGGGTCGTCGGCATCATTGCGTTCGTCTTCACGCTGGTTGGCGATACCATCGCATCGGGCGGGGGGCGCGGCGGCAGCGGAAGCTGGGTCGGCGGCGGTGGCGGCGGATCGTTTTCGGGCAGCGACGGCGGTGGCTTCAGCGGAGGTGGCGGCAGTTTTGGTGGCGGCGGCGCCTCGGGGAGTTGGTAGATATGGGCATCGGGCGCATCGGCAAGCATCTGCTCGGGCATCGCTGGCGGGTGCGCCGGGATTTCCCGCCGAAGGTCATGACGGCGATCGAGAAGGCGATCCAGGTCGGCGAGGCTACCCACGCGGGACAGATCGTGTTTGCAGTGGAGGGCGCGCTCGACGGCATCCCGCTGTTCCGCAATCAGCCGGCCTGCGAACGCGCGCTGGATATCTTTTCGAAATTGCGGATCTGGGACACCGCGCACAACAACGGCGTGCTGATCTATCTGCTGCTGGCTGACCGCAACGTCGAGATCGTTGCCGATCGCGGCATTCACGCCAAGGTCGGCGCGGCGGTGTGGGAGAACATCTGTGCCGCGATGGAAGCTGAGTTCAGGCAGGGCCGCTTCGAAAGCGGGGTCGTCAAAGGCATTGAGGCGATCTCGAAGCGACTGGCGCAGCATTTCCCGAAGCAGGGCGCCGGCCCTAACGAACTGCCCGACGCGCCTGTCGTGATCTAGCGCGCGCCGGATGCATGCGCGGTAAAATGCGGACCGACCGCTCTCCGGTCAGTGTCCAAATGGCCACCAAAATCGCGAATTGAGCTATAATCCGTTCAACGGGCCGCGTTGTCGTATCGGAGTCGGCCAATTGTCAGGCTGCTGACGTGTTCTTTGACTCACCCGGCCATTTAATCTGGCATTTGTGAGGTCTCAAATGTTGATTCAGAAGCTCAGGCTCCAACGCGGCTGGTCCCAGGAACAATTGGCCGAATTGAGCGGTCTGAGTGTCCGCACAATTCAACGCATCGAGCGAGGGCAAACCGCCAGCGTCGAGTCCCTGAAGTCGTTGGGAGCGGTCTTTGAGATCGATTTTTCAACTTTGCAGGAGCCGGAAATGTATAACGCGGCAGGCCAAGGTATCAGCGCCGATGAAGCTCTCGCGCTCGCGCATGTACGCAAGCTCAGAGGATTTTACATTCACTTTGCGCAATATTGCATCACGATAGCATTTCTCGTGATCGTAAATCTGCTCACATCGAGCCGGTACCATTATCACTATTTCTGGGTGTTATGGGTCGCACTGGGCTGGGGTCTCGGGATACTCTTTCACGGACTGCGCGTGTTTGATC
>JAFEFK010000392.1 GCA_018240625.1 Pseudomonadota bacterium | reverse complement strand
GTGATACGGCCGCTGACATCCGAGGTGACGTTGACCTGATGCACGGCGGCCAGATCACCGACCGCCGTCAACAAATTCGGAATGACCTCGGACTTGGCCGTCGCCACGGAGACGGAAGTCGGCGGCGGCTTGTTGTTGGCGAAGAACTTCGCGATCATGTGCGAGCGGAACGCATTGAATCCGACCAGCGCGCCGACGAGGATCGCGAGCAGCAGTCCGATGATGATGAACCAGCGCGTCGTACGCACCGGACGGGTGCGGGGCTTCTCGCCTGCATCGCGTGCCGAAACGCCAGACTTGTTGCCGGTATTGCCTTCCGATGTGATCGTCATGTCATGCACTTTCTGCGGCAGACGTGTGAGCTTCTACGCCCGGCGCGTGGGCGGCGTTTAATAAAGGTTCCCGGTCCAGATGCAAGGCGATTGCCGCCGCATTCAGGCCTATTCCGCGAAGAATGAATTCACAGACTTGCCGCTCCAGGCCGGGAGCTGCGCCGTATGACAGGGCCGGAGTGGATGGAAGTTTGGTCAGAACCATCATGAGGACGGTGTGGTGTGCGAACCAGAACAGGTTGAGCGGCTCGCGCCCGACCGGCACGGCATCGCCCGCGGCGATCGCACGCTCGAGCGAGGTGGCGAAGGCCGAACCGATCAGATCTTTGATTTTTTCGTACAGCAACCGGGCAAATTCCCCATCATCGAGCTGGCTGGAGATCATGAGGCGCAGGCGCTGCGCCTCCTCCTGATCCGGCGAGGCGGAAGCATTCAGGAAATGCTCGACCATCCCGCGGATGAGCGCGACGAGCGTCTCCGTCGAGGGCTCGAGGTCGAGCAGTTGGTGCAGCGCCGGGTCGGTCTCGCAGGCTTCGGCGAGAATTTCGGCATAGAGCGCCGATTTGCTCGGAAAATGCTTGAACAACAGCCCTTCGGAAATCGCGGCGGCTGATGCCACACTCTTGGTGGTAGTACCCGCAAAGCCGTAGCGCGCAAAGCATCGCTTCGCGGCGCTCAGGATCAACTCCCGGCGCAGATCGCTGGTCATCCGCAGGCTGCTCATGGCAGACGTGAGTAAGCACTCACCTTGCACAAGTCAAGGAAAATGCTGCACCGCATCAACCCGAATACAACTTTAAATTGGATTAAACCCTAACGACTGCCGGATACGGGAAACGATGAAGCTCCCGTCGCGGTTGGCCAGCACCCGCTCCAGATTGGCGCCGTCGATCTTGATGCTGGCGAAACGAGGCCCCGCAGCCGTGTCGTTCATCGACGCCGCGAAGGATGCGACCTCGGCCATCGTCGCGATCGAGCGCGCGTCCGCGATCCCGCAACTGCGGGCCACCCCGACCAGATCGACCGATCCAGACGTATGACTCGCCTGCCCGCCGGTCTCGCCATAGCGCTCGTTATCGAGAACCACGATCGACAGGTTCGCGGGCTTTTGCAGCGCCACGGTAGCCAGACTGCCGATCCCCATCAGCATTTCGCCGTCGCCGGTAATCACGACGACCGGCGTCTTCGGCTGCGCCAGCGCGAGGCCGAGGCCGATCATCACCGCGCCCCCCATACCGCCCCACAGATAAAAATTACGCTCATGATCGCCGGCGGCGGCGATATCGTAGGTTGACGCTCCAAGACCGCCGACCGCGATCAGGCCCTTGCGGCCCGCGAGCAGGCTGGACACAACGCTGCGGCGCTCCAGAAGATTGGTCTTGCTCATTTCACGAACACCTTTGCACCGATCAGACGCTGCGACAGCAGGACCGCCGTCGGCGTGCAGGCGTTGTAGGCCTGCGACGCTGCGGCCTCGACGACCTCGGCCACTTCGCCGGGCGAATTGGCGCGCAGCGTGTGCACACCGGACAATTCGAATACACCGGCCGTGGTCGATCCCATCGGTACCTGCCACGGGTTGAATTCGCCCCACTCGCCGCGCATGGTCACGATGGTCAGGAACGGCAGCCGGAAGATCTGATTGAGCGACAGCATATTGATGCAGTTGCCGACGCCGCTCGATTGCATCAGCAGCACACTGCGCTGACCGCCGGTCCAGGCACCGGCCATCAGCGCGACGCCCTCTTCTTCGGTTGTCAGTGACACCGCGCGCATGGTCGGCTCG
>JAFEFK010000391.1 GCA_018240625.1 Pseudomonadota bacterium | reverse complement strand
CAACCCCCTCACCCGCGCCTTCGGCGCGACCTCTCCCCGGTGGGGAGAGGTGAATCGGTACTCGCGGCTCGCCTAGGATTTAAACATGCCCGTTCCCACCCACGTCTTCGATCCGCCGTTCAACATCATCCGCTGCAGCCATGCGGTGCTCGAGGTCACCAATCTCGACGCCAGCCGCAAATTCTATGAAAACATCATCGGCCTTCATGTCGAAGATGCCGACGGGAATGCGGTGTTCCTGCGCGGCAGCGAGGAGCACCAGCATCACTCGCTCGTGTTGCGCAAAGCAGCCGCGCCGGCCTGCAACCGGCTCGGCTTCAAGGTCGCCCATGACGGCGATCTCGACAAGGCGGCGTCATTCTTCTCCGAGAATGGGATTACGTACGCCTTCACGCAGCAGCCGTTCCAGGGCCGTACGCTGCAATTCACCGATCCCTTCGGCTTTCAGCTCGAATTGTACGCCACCATGGAGAAGAGGCCGCATCTGCTGCGCCGCTACGATCTCTACAAGGGCTGCCACCCGCAGCGGCTCGACCACTTCAACGTGTTCGCTCCCGACGTGCAGGGCACCATGGACTTCTACGCCCGGCTTGGTTTCCGCCTCACCGAGTACGCCGAGGAGGACGGCGAGCAGGGACGCATCGCCGCCGCGTGGATGCACCGCAAGGGCAATGTGCACGACTTCGCCATCACCAACGGCAGGGGTCCGCGCCTGCACCATTTCGCCTACTGGGTGCCGACCGCGATGAACATCATTCATCTCTGCGACGTCATGGCGTCCAGCGGCTACCTAAAGAACATCGAGCGCGGCCCCGGCCGGCACGGCATCTCCAACGCGTTCTTCCTGTACGTGCGCGATCCCGACGGCCACCGGCTTGAAATCTATACCAGCGACTACAACACCATGGACCACGATCACGAGCCGCTGCGCTGGTCGCTGCGCGACCCGCGGCGCCAGACGCTGTGGGGCGCACCCGCGCCGCGATCATGGTTCGAGGAAGGTTCGCCGTTCCCGAACCAGCCGGTGCGCGAGCCGGCGTTCGTGGCCGATGTCGTGATCGCGGATTGATATGACGCTCGAAAGCGTCCAGGCTCATCATCACCTCTCCCCGCTCTTCACGGGGAGAGGTCGCCGCGTCTTCGCGGCGGGTGAGGAGCCCGATACGACATCGACGCAAATCCAGAGCTCGCTGTTACTCGCCCCTCACCCCAACCCTCTCCCCGTGAAGAACGGGGAGAGGGAGCACGCTGTCGATCGGAATTGAGATGACTCCTGCCCGCCTCGCTACCTTCACCGTCAATAACGCGACAAAATACGGCGCCGTCACCGAGCGCGGCATCGTCGATCTGTCGTTGCGCTTTTCGCAATATCCGACCTTGCGCGAGGCCATCGCAGACAATGCGCTGGCGAAACTCGCGGATGCCGGCGCAAAGCATGCTCCCGATTTCGCCCTCGACACGATTAGCTGGCAGCCGCCGATCCCCGCACCGGAAAAGATCATCTGCATCGGCGTGAACTATCCCGACCGCAACGCCGAATACAAGGACGGTCAGGACGCGCCGAAATATCCGAGCATGTTCATGCGGACGCCGCGCTCCTTCGTGGGCCACGAAGCACCGGTTGTCCGGCCGCGCATATCGCAGCAACTCGACTACGAGGGCGAAGTGGTCCTCGTCATCGGCAAGGCCGGTCGGCATATTCCGGAAGCCACGGCGCTCGATCACATCGCGGCGGTGACGCTATGTAACGAAGGCACTATCCGCGACTGGGTGCGGCACGCAAAATTCAACGTCACGCAAGGCAAGAACTTCGACTCGACCGGCAGTCTCGGCCCATGGATCGTACCTTACTCTGACGAAACGCAGATCGCCGATATCCGGCTGACGACCCGCGTCAACGGCGAATTGCGTCAGGACGACCGCACCAGCCGGCTGATCTTCGGGTTCCGCTATCTGCTGAGTTATATCTCGACCTTCACGACGCTGGTGCCCGGCGATATCATCGTGACCGGCACACCGACCGGCGCCGGCGCGCGCTTCGATCCCCCGCGCTTTCTGAAGCCGGGCGACGTGATCGAAGTGGAGGCGGAGGGCATCGGTCTGCTGCGCAACGGTGTGGTGGACGAAAATCTGGCGCTTTCACCTCTCCCCACTGGGGAGAGGTCGACCGCGTAGCGGTCGGGTGAGGAGGCAATCCGGCTCATATCGCCCCCTCACCCCAACCCTCTCCCCGGTGGGGAGAGGGAGCAAGCGGTCGGCTTGGATGGATCTGGAACATCAATAACAACAAGGATAGAGCTATGGCGCAAATGACAGGCGGCGAAGCGATCGTCAGCGGTCTCGTCGCGCATGGCGTCGACACGGTGTTCGGCTTGCCCGGCGCGCAGATCTACGGCCTGTTCGACGCCTTTCATCAGGCCCAGCTCAAAGTCATCGGCGCGCGGCATGAACAGGCCTGCGGGTACATGGCTTATGGTTATGCGCGCTCCAGCGGCAAGCCCGGCGTCTTCAGCGTCGTACCCGGACCCGGCGTGCTCAACGCCGGCGCGGCGATGCTGACTGCGTTCGGCTCAAACGAACCCGTGCTGTGTCTGACGGGTCAGGTTCCTAGCGAATTTCTCGGCAAGGGCCGCGGTCACCTGCATGAAATGCCCGACCAGCTCGCGACGCTGCGCACCTTCGTGAAATGGGCCGAGCGCATCGAATATCCTGACGCCGCGCCCACGCTGGTGGCGCGCGCATTTCAGGAAATGATGTCGGGCCGGCGTGGACCGGTTGCGCTGGAAATGCCATGGGACGTGTTCACGCAGCGTGCGGAAACCGCAGCCGCCAAACCCTTTGATCGTTTTCCGGCTCCCCTGCCCGACCCCGACAGGATCGAGGCCGCCGCCGCCCTGATCGCCGCCAGCAAAACTCCCATGATTTTCGTCGGCAGCGGCGCCATCGATGCGCGCGATGAAATCCTCGAGCTCGCCGAACTGATCGACGCGCCCGTGGTTGCGTTCCGCAGCGGCCGTGGCATCGTCAGCAACGCACACGAGCTCGGTCTCACCATGGCGGCAGCCTATAAACTGTGGGGCACCACCGACCTGATGATCGGCATCGGCACCCGCATGGAGCTCGCGACCTCGTTCCGCTGGCCTTATCGTCCCGACGGATTGAAGTCGATCCGCATCGACATCGATCCCGTCGAGATGCGGCGCTACACGCCGGACGCGCCTGTTATCGCGGATGCGCAACCGGGCACGCGCGACCTGCTGGCAGCCGTTCGCAAGCGCGGCACCACCAAAACCAGGGGCCGGCGCGATGCGATCCGCGACGCTTCCGCCGCCGCGTTAAAGGAAATCCAGGCGGTGCAACCGCAGATGGCCTATCTCAACATCTTGCGCGAAGTGCTTCCGCCGCACGCCATTGTCACCGACGAATTGTCGCAGGTGGGCTTCGCCTCGTGGTACGGCTTTCCGATCTACGAACCGCGCACCTTCATCACCTCGGGCTATCAGGGCACGTTAGGCTCGGGCTTTCCGACCGCGCTCGGCGCCAAGGTCGCCAACCCGGATAAGCCAGTGGTTGCGATCACCGGCGACGGCGGCTTCATGTTCGGTGTGCAGGAGTTGGCGACCGCGGCACAGTTCAACATCGGCGTGGTGACGCTGGTGTTCAACAACAACGCCTACGGCAATGTCCGACGCGACCAGATCCAGCGCTTCGACGGCCGTGTCGTCGCGTCCGATCTGGTCAATCCGGACTTCGTCAAACTCGCAGAATCGTTTGGCGTTGCAGCCGCGCGCGTCACCTCGCCCGACGGCTTCCGTCCTGCGCTCGAAAAAGCACTCGCGCACGGTGGACCCTACGTGATCGCCGTCGAAGTGCCCCGGGATTCCGAAGTCTCGCCGTGGACCTTCATCCACCCGGCAAAACCCTGAGCGTTAGCCCGTACGTTCCGAGGGCATTGGCTGCTGGACTCGCGACGCCGCGAGGATCAGAAGCCCTGCTCCGGCCACCGACCAGCATGCGATAGGCGCCCAGTGCAGCAGCGGCGCATAGTCCGGCATCTTCTGTAATCCGCCCGCGACCGCCGCCATGCGCGCGAACGTCGTCAACGCCAGCGCGGAGAATACCAGTCCGACCACCTTGCCTTCGGCTCCGGTTGAGCCGATCGCCAGCGCCGCCGACACCGCGCTCATCAGCATGCAGCCCCAGGCCGCGCCCGCGATGAACTGCGCGACAATCAGCATGTTGAGGGTCAAGGCCGTCTCGGTGCCGAGCACTGCCGCGGCACCGAGCAATCCGGCAACGCCCATTACGATCAGGCCGCCACGCCGCTTTGCCACAAGGCTCGCCGGAAACATCGCCAGATTGAAGCCGATCCAGAACACCGGCATCAGCCAGTCGAGATCGGCCGGCTTTGCAAACCTCAGAAAGAACGGCGCGCTGTTGATGCTGAAATGCAACTGATAACCGAGCGCCAGGATGACCATCGATGCGATGAACATTACCGGTATGTAACCGAGCGGCCGAGATTTCGACGGTTCCGACAACGGCGGCGGCCGCTGCGCAAGGTGCCGCTCGGCCTTCGACAATGCGAGCGCCGTGACGACGAGAACCGCACTGGAGATGACGAACGGAAGCCGCGCATCATGGTTGCGCAGCAGCGTGCCCAGATAGGGCGAGACCGCGCCGGCGACGCCATAGCCCAGCATTGCCAGCGCGGAGAGAAACGGCAGCGATGGACGCGCGCCATATTTGCCAAGAAGTGTCAGCGGCGGTGCCCGCAGCGCCGACGATGTAATCGCCCAGATCACAATGAGCGCAATAAACAGAACCTGCGCGTTCGGCCCGGTGCCCGCGACGAATGGCAGAGCGACGAATGCGGCGCAGGACAGCGCCGTCAGCGCACCCACGAATATGCCGATGCGGCCGACCACCGGCGCAAGCCTGTCGGCCGCGATCCCCATCGCCGT
>JAFEFK010000390.1 GCA_018240625.1 Pseudomonadota bacterium | reverse complement strand
GGCACCGGAGGTCGACTGGAAATTCTGGACGAGCCCGGAGAACGCCGCCAAGGCCGACTCCAACGCGATGATGAAAAACTATTTTGCCATCGTCAAAAAGACATTCGACGGAATCGAGTCCAAGATCGCGCGCTACGAGTGGGACAAGGAGATCGTCCCGGGGATTCATTCGATCGGGACGCCCGGTCATACTCCGGGGCATACCTCGTTCATGCTGACGTCCGGCAGTTCGAAAATCCTGGTTCAGTCCGATGTTACCAACATTCCGGAGTTCTTCCTGCGCAATCCGGATTGGCATGTGATGTACGATGCCGATCCTGAACTGGCGCAGAAGACCCGTCACAAGTTCTACGATATGGCGTCGGCCGAAAAGGCGACGGTGGTGGGCTTCCACTTCCAGTTTCCGTCGATCGGCCATGTGGAAAAGAACGGGACCGGCTACCGGTTGATCCCGTCGGCCTGGAATCCGACGATCTGAAAACGCCATTCCGCCTTACTGCAAGGGCCGCCTTTCGGGCGGCCCTTTTGGTTTTGATATTGACCCGATGCGACCTGCCGACTATATCGGCGCCCATGATCAAGATCGCGACCATCGTCATCGCCCGCCGCCGCCGCATTCTCGCGGTATGGGCGGCTGTCTGCGTCTGAGACAAAGCCCCTGCCGCCGGATCCGGTCCGCGGCACTTTTCCTGAAAATCGCGGTCTGATCTGACGGCTCCTCACCCAAGCAGGAGTTAGCAATGTATACGCCACCACCCTTCAAGTCAGATCGTGCTGCGAGTCTTGCATTCGCAGAGGCGCGCGGTTTCGGTATGGTGTGCGCCTGGGATGGCGGCAAGCCGATTGCCTCATCGCTGCCGTTCGTGATCGATCATGCTGCCGATGGAACGCCACATCTGGCGTTCCATGTCGCGCGCAACAATCCGCTGGCGAAACTGGCCGACGGCCGCACGTCCTGGCTGATGGCCGTCAATGGCGCCGACGCCTATGTATCGCCGGACTGGTACGCCTCGGCGGATCAGGTGCCGACCTGGCTCTATCAGGCGGTGCATCTGACGGGGCCGGCACGGGTGATGTCGGAAGCCGAACTCGGCACGCATGTCGATGAGCTCAGCGCCAAGTTCGAAAGCTGGCTTGCGCCGAAGCCGCCATGGCTGTCATCCAAGATGACCGCGGGCCGACTCGACGCGATGAAGCAAGCGATTGTCGGTCTGGTGATGACGGTTGAGGAGATCGAAGGCAGCTTCAAGCTCAACCAGCACAAGTCGGATGCGGATTATTCCGCGATCGCAAATGCCATGGCGCAGCAGAATGATCCTGCGGCCCAGACGATCGGAAAGCTGATGGTCGCGCAACGGCCGCAGTTGGATTACAAAATGCCGAAGTCTGCCTGCGAAATAACGGAAGCCGGGAGCACGTCATGACCGTGATTGACACCACATCGCCGAAAGGCCCAGCGTCCCGGAAGAGCGTGGCCGCGAAGCCCACCGTGTTCGTCGATGGCGCATCGGGCACCACGGGTCTTGAAATCCGCGAGCGGCTCGACCGGCAGGGCGATGTCGCCGTGAAGAGTTTGTCCGACGACAAGCGGAAAGACCCGGCGGCGAAGAAGGCGCTGATGGCGGAGGTCGACCTCGTCATCCTCTGCCTGCCGGACGATGCGGCAAGAGAAACCGTCGCGCTGATCGACAGCATGGGCACTGCCGCGCCGAAGGTGCTGGACGCGTCCACGGCATTTCGGGTCGCAACGGACTGGACCTATGGCTTTCCCGAACTGACATCGGATCAGGCCGCGAAAATACGCGATGCGGACAAGGTCTCTAACCCCGGCTGCTATCCGACCGGGTCCATCGCGCTGCTGCGGCCGCTGGTCGACGGCGGCTTCGTGCCTCCGGACTATCCCGTCACCATCAATGCGGTGAGCGGCTATTCCGGTGGCGGCAAGTCGATGATCGAAAGCTTCGAGAGCGGCAGCGCGCCGTCGTTTGAACTCTACGGCCTCGGCTTCGAGCACAAGCATCTGCCGGAGACGCAGAAATACGCCAACCTGACGCGGCGTCCGATTTTCGTGCCGTCGGTCGGCGACTATCGGCAGGGCATGCTGGTGTCGGTGCCGCTGCATCTCGATACGCTGCCGGGCAAGCCCGATGGCGCAGCCCTTCATGCGGCGCTGGCGAAACGCTACGCCGGAAGCACCTACGTGTCGGTGATGCCGCTCGACAATGCCGCGAGCAAAGGCGGCCGGATCGAGCCGGAAGCGCTGAACGGCAGCAACAAGCTGGAGCTTTATGTGTTTGCCAGCGACAAGCATCGGCAGGCCGTTCTGGTCGCGCGGCTCGACAACTTGGGCAAAGGCGC
>JAFEFK010000038.1 GCA_018240625.1 Pseudomonadota bacterium | reverse complement strand
GCTGGTTCGAGACCGAGCGGATCGAGCCTGGCGTGGAAGTGCCCGCGCATGCGGTAGGCGCGGATCAGCATCAGCGCACGGACGGAATCGCGGGTGGCCTGATTGACGTCGACGCCGGCCAGCGCCGAGTCCTTCGCTTGCGCCTTCTGCTGCAGCTTGGCGCCGACAACCTTTTCGACCTGAGCCCAGTTGCCGTCGAGCGCGGAGGTCAGGTCGTCCTGTGGCGCCAGCGGCCAGTTGGCCTTCTCCCAGGAAGGGCCTTCCGCGTTCTTCTGGACATCCTCGGGGGAGTCCTTCAGGCTCTTGAAGAATTCCTGCCATTCGGCATCGACCGAGCCGGGGTTTTTCTCGTAGCGGGCGTAGAGTTCGTCGATGTAGGTGGCATTGGCGCCCTGCAAAAATGAGGAAAGGGCAAATGCTGCATTCGCGTCCTGGCGAGACATATCGCGTCCTGATGATTTTGGTTCTGCGCATCGCAAACGGCGCTTTCGCCGATCCCGAGGCGGGATCAGCGCGAAGTTGAACCTTTTACCCTATTTGGGGCAAAACTGCGCGTCCAAAAGAACCAAGAACTGAATCAAGATTTCAATTTTTCTACCAACGTCTTTCCGAGCCGGGCTGGCGACGGAGAGACAGTGATTCCAGCAGCTTCCATGGCTGCCGTCTTCGATCCGGCATCGCCCTTGCCGCCGGAAATGATGGCTCCGGCGTGACCCATGCGGCGGCCGGGAGGGGCGGTGACGCCCGCAATGAAACCGACCATGGGCTTCTTGCGGCCGCGCTTGGCCTCGTCGATCAGGAACTGAGCGGCATCCTCCTCGGCCGAACCGCCGATTTCGCCGATCATCACGATCGAGGTCGTCTTGGGATCGGCCAGAAACATCTCCAGCACGTCGATGAATTCGGTGCCCTTGACCGGGTCGCCGCCGATACCGACGGCCGTGGTCTGACCGAGGCCTTCCTGGGAGGTCTGGAACACCGCTTCATAGGTCAGCGTGCCCGAGCGGGACACGATGCCCACATTGCCGGGCTTGAAGATGTTGGCCGGCATGATGCCGATCTTGCATTCGCCAGCGGTCATGACACCGGGGCAGTTCGGTCCGATCAGCCGCGACCTCGAGCCCGACAGCGAGCGCTTGACGCGCACCATGTCGAGCACCGGAATGCCCTCGGTGATGCAGACGATCAGCGGAATTTCCGCGTCGATCGCCTCGCAGATCGCGTCCGCGGCGCCCGGCGGCGGCACGTAGATCACGCTGGCATCGGCGCCGGTCTTCTCGCGCGCCTCGCGCACGGTGTCGAACACCGGCAGGTTGAGGTGCGTTGAGCCGCCCTTGCCGGGCGAGGTGCCGCCGACCATTTTGGTGCCGTAGGCAATCGCTGCTTCGGAATGGAACGTGCCGTTCTTGCCGGTAAAACCCTGGCAGATGACTTTTGTGTTCTTGTCGATCAGAACGGACATTTTACGCGGCCTCCTTCACGGCCTTGACGATCTTCTGCGCGGCGTCGTCGAGATTGTCGGCCGGCAGCACGTTGAGACCGGACTCGCGGATGATCTTCTTGCCGGCATCGACGTTGGTGCCTTCGAGTCGCACCACCAGCGGCACCTTGAGGCCGACCTGCTTGACGGCAGCGACGACGCCTTCGGCGATCACGTCGCACTTCATGATGCCGCCGAAGATGTTGACCAGAATGCCTTTCACGTTCGGATCCGACGTGATGATCTTGAACGCCGCGGCGACCTTATCCACGGTGGCGCTGCCGCCGACGTCGAGGAAGTTCGCTGGCGCCATGCCATAGAGCTTGATGATGTCCATCGACGCCATCGCGAGGCCCGCGCCGTTGACCATGCAGCCGATCGTGCCATCGAGGGCGATGTAGTTCAGGTCATACTTCGACGCCTCGATTTCCTTGGCATCTTCTTCGGTCTCGTCGCGCAGCGCCAGCATGTCGGGATGCCGATACAGGGCGTTGCCGTCGAACGACACTTTTGCGTCGAGCACGCGCAGGTCGCCCTGCTTGGTGACAACCAGCGGATTGATCTCCAGCATCGCCATGTCCTTGGCGACGAACGCATTGTAAAGTTGCGTCACCAGCTTCTCCGCCTGTTTTGCGAGGTCGCCAGTGAGGTTCAGCGCCTGTGCAACCGTACGGCCGTGATGGCCCATGATGCCGGTGGCGGGATCGACCGAGAAGGTCACGATCTTCTCGGGCGTGTTGTGCGCGACGTCCTCGATGTTGACGCCGCCTTCGGTCGACACCACGAACGCGACCCGCGAGGTTTCGCGATCCACCAGCGCCGAGAGATAAAACTCCTTGTCGATATCGGAGCCGTCCTCGATGTAAAGGCGGTTGACCTGCTTGCCGGCGGGACCGGTCTGCACGGTCACCAGCGTCGCGCCCAGCATCTGCTTGGCGAATTCGCCAACCTCGGCGACGGACTTGGCGATGCGGACGCCGCCCTTGTCGCCGGCGGAGGCTTCCTTGAACTTGCCCTTGCCGCGACCGCCGGCATGGATCTGGCTCTTCACCACCCAAACCGGACCGCCCAGTGTTTTCGCAGCAGCCTCGGCGTCCGATGCTTTCAGCACCGGTACCCCGCGCGAAACCGGCACGCCGAATTCCTTCAGCACCGCCTTGGCCTGATATTCGTGGATGTTCATCTGGACGCTCTCCGACCCCTGTGAGGGTGAAATTCCGGCTTCACCTCGATACTTCCGTCTGGCATACCATATACCAATCGGAGTGCAAGGGCAGAACAGCCCTTACAACGGCCTTGGCCGGGCGGCGATCGCCGCGTCGGGGGCTGGCCGGGTCTGAAGGCCGGGCGTTGCACCCGGCCCACATTGCAGATCTAGCCGACTCAACGGCCGAGCAGATCCGGTGCGATCTTCTTGCAGGCATCGACGAGGCCCTGAACGGCGCCGACCGATTTGTCGAAAGCTTCGCGATCCTTGCCCGCCAGCTCGATCTCCACGATGCGCTCGACACCCTTCGATCCGATCACGACGGGCACGCCGACATACATATCTTTCACGCCGTATTCGCCATTGAGGTAGGCCGCGCAGGGCAGCACGCGCCTCTTGTCGCGCAGGTAGCTTTCCGCCATCGCGATCGCGGACGCTGCGGGTGCATAGAACGCCGAGCCGGTCTTCAGCAGATTGACAATTTCAGCGCCGCCATTGCGGGTGCGGTCGACGATCGCATCGATACGCGCCTGCGAGGTCCAGCCCATCTTGACGAGGTCCGGCAGCGGAATGCCGGCGACGGTCGAATATTTCACCAGCGGCACCATGGTATCGCCGTGACCGCCGAGCACGAAGGCGGTGACGTCTTCCACCGAGACGTTGAATTCGTCGGCCAGGAAATAGCGGAAACGCGAGGAATCCAGCACGCCGGCCATGCCGACGACCTTCTTGGCTGGCATTCCCGAGGCCTTCTGAAGCGCCCAGACCATGGCGTCGAGCGGGTTGGTGATGCAGATGACGAACGCGTCTGGCGCGTATTTCTTGATGCCGGCACCGACCTGCTCCATCACCTTGAGGTTGATGCTCAGAAGGTCGTCGCGGCTCATGCCGGGCTTGCGCGGCACGCCGGCGGTCACGATGCAGACCTTGGCTCCATCGAGCGCCTCATAGGAGTTTGCGCCGGTAAAATTCGCATCGAACCCGTCGACCGGGGAGGACTGCGCGATATCGAGAGATTTGCCCTGCGGAATGCCCTCCGCGATATCGAACATCACGACATCGCCGAGTTCTTTCAGCCCGACGAGATGAGCCAGCGTTCCACCGATCTGGCCGGAGCCAATCAAAGCAATCTTGTCGCGCGCCATGGGAAATTTGTCCTTTGATGACGAAGAGAAGGAGGGAGGAAACCTTGAGAGGCTGGTTAGACCTTTCACGGCAGGCGTTCAAGTCGGGCATTGGCCCAATTGTCGGACCTCTTAAGGATCAGAGGTCTCTCCAGCCGTCATTGCGAGGAGCGCAAGAGCAACGCGTGGCGTTGTCCCGAAGCGGCGAAGCAATCCGGAAATCTCCGAAGAAAGAACTGGATTGCTTCGCTTCACGCACAAAATTGGCCAGAGCCAATTTTCGCGAGCTCGCAATAACGTATAACGCTCTATGTCTCCACCAGTCCGGTGGTGGCCCCACTGGCGGCGGAATCGCTGCGCCCATGGGCCTGCGCCAGATAGGATTCCGAGCCCATCTCGATCAAACGCGAGGATGTCCGCTTGAATTCGTTGGCCTCGAAGCCGTCGTCCGCCCGATAGAGCGACAGCGGATCGGCTGCGCTCGAAGCCATCAGCTTCACGCCGTTGTCATAGAGCGCGTCGATCAGGGCGATGAACCGCTTGGCCGCGTTGCGGTCGGCGTAGTCCATCATCGGAATGCGATCGATCATCAGGGTGTGGTAGTCGTGCGCGAGCCGCAGATAGTCGGATGCGCCCAGCGGCTTTTCGCAAAGGTCGGCAAACGAAAATCGCGCGACGCCGTTGGCCGAACACGGCACATGGAGAATGCGGCCCTTGATCGAAATGTCGCGCGGCTTGCAGGGTGCGCCACCAGTCATGCGCGCCCACGCCTTGTCGAGCGCGGCGTCAGCAGACGCATCGGCGGGCGTCAGCCACATCTTCACGCCGGCGAGTTTCTCCATGCGGAAATCGGTGCGCGCGTCGAGGCGGAGCACATCCATGCGGGCCTCGATCTGCGCGATGAACGGCAGAAACAGCGCGCGATTGAGACCGCCCTTGTAGAGATCCTCCGGCGCGACGTTGGAGGTCGCGACGACCACGGTGCCGAGATCGAACAGGTGCGAGAACAGCCGGCCGAGAATCATGGCGTCGGCGATGTCGGTGACGTGAAACTCGTCGAAGCACAGAAGCCATGCTTCCTCGAAGATCGAGGTGGCGGTGAGATGGATGACGTCGGCGTCGGCCATCTCGCCGCGCGCGATGTTCTGGCGAAAGGCATAAATGCGCTCGTGAACGTCGGCCATGAATTCGTGGAAGTGGGCGCGCCGCTTGTGGGCGATCCGGCTCTCCTGAAAGAACAGGTCCATCAGCATGGTCTTGCCGCGTCCGACCTCGCCGTACACGTAGAGGCCGTTCGGGTGTGTTTCGTTTTTATCCGACTTGAAGAATTTACCCAGAAAGCGCGGCTTGCGCGCGGGCTTGTAGGTTGCAAGCCGTTCTTCCAGCGCGGTGAAGGCTTCAACCGCGCGCGCCTGCGCAGGATCGGCCTCAATTGCGCCGGATGCGACGAGGGCGGAATAGTGAGCGCGGAACGATGCGGGCGACGTAGAGAGCATGGGATACCTTACCGCCTCATCGAGACGGAAAATGCAAGCCGTGAATCGGCTCGGAGGGGGGCCGGGCTTGTCATAACCGCGAACAAGGCTGCGATTTCCGGTCGTCCCGCGCACGCAGTATCCGGAGCGGCGAGGCCTTTCGGGGCATAATCCGAGTCCCCGCATCCGCGGGGACGAGCGGGGTTAGTTTGCGATGCTTTTCAACCCGTTCATTCCCGCGCAAGCGGGAATCCAGCGCAATTGGTTGCGGACCTCGTGGATGTGACACTGGGTCCCTGCTTTCGCAGGGACGACGAAACGATCGATCACGCGCAGAGCGCGTAGGAATCCTCGACCACGTAAGGCCCTCCGCCGACCGAGGCGCGCGAAGAAAACAGCACGAAGCGCGAGGCGGTGAATACCCGTGTCGGGAAATAGCCGCGCACCGACAGATAATCCGCCACATCCTGATTGGATGCATCGCGCAACCGCGCCAGCGTGACATGGGGCGTGAACTTGCGGCCTTCGGGATCGAGCCCGCAGCGCCGCACCAGCCGCTCGAGTTCGGCCTGCAGTTCGATCAGCGGACGGCTTGGCACCACCGAAGCGACGACGGCGCGTGGCTTCTTGCCGCCGAAACTCGACAGGCCGCGCAGTTCAACATCAAACGGTTTGCGATTGATGCGGAACAGAAGCGCCGCAATCTCGTTCGCCGATACCCCGTCGATGTCGCCGATGAAACGCAACGTGACATGGTAATTTTCGGGATCGATCCAGCGGGCGCCCGGCAGGCCGCCCCGCAAATGGGATAGCGTCTGGCCAATGTCGGCTGGTATTTCCAGCCCGGCAAACAAACGTGGCATCGCAAAAACCCTCGATGCAAAGACTGATCCGACACGCCACCGCTTCTGTCCGATCAAGCCTTGAAGCCAGCCCGGTGACGAATCACCGATACTTGTTTCTAGCCCAGTTCTGTGACGATGCGAAGCGTGCGGCGGTTGTGCGGTGGGTAATTTTCCGCGCGAGCGCTGCGGTTCACGTTAGCGGCACGTCATTCCGGATTCGCGCTATCGGCGCGAAGGCAAACGCGTTTGTCGCCTCAGCGCGCTCACAGATGCGCAATTGCGCATCGGGGAATGACGACGTGAGTGTCCGTTGTCATTCCTTCTCCGCAGCGAGGCCGTGAACAAATGACTCAACCAAAGGCAGGACATTGTTGACGATCACCGCCACGCCCGCAGCGGTCGGATGCATGCCGTCCGCCTGATTGAGTTTGGTGTCGGCCGCAACGCCGTCAAGGAAGAATGGATAAAGCGGCACGTCGTACGTTTTCGCGAGATCCGGATAGATCGCATTGAATTGTGCGGCATACTCGGCGCCGTAATTTGGCGGCGCCACCATACCGCACAGCAGGACCGCGATATGGCGCGCCTTCAGGCGCTTCAATATTTCGTCCAGCGCTGCGCGGGTCACCTTGGGATCGGTTCCGCGCAAGGCGTCGTTCGCGCCCAGTTCGAGGATCACGCCCTGCGTGCCGTCCGGCACCGACCAACCGAGCCGGTCGAGGCCTCCGGAGGTGGTATCGCCGGAGACGCCCGCATTGCTGATCGCGACATTTATGCCTTTGTCTTTCAAGGCTTTTTCGAGCTTCGCGGGAAATGCGTCGGCGGCCGGAAGTCCGAGGCCGGCGCTCAGAGAATCGCCGAGCACCACGAGCTTGAGGGGCGCGTTCTGTGCGTGCGCGGCTGCGGTGAAAAATGTGCTTCCGCCTATCGCCAAAACCAGCAGGCACAGAAACGTGCGCCCCAGCCTCTCGACCGCCGCAAAGAAATGGCCATATGACCCAGCGTGGTGGTTCAGAAGGTTTCTGCTATTTCGCGCGTCCTCCAGAAACCTTCTGAACCAAACCACCCTGGCATAATAGGTTTCTAGTGTCCTTCTGAATCCGAAGTTCGCTCGGAACGGTGCGGCGGCGTATGCGAACTTCGGATTCAGGAGCATGGACAGTCTCATCGAACCCTCGCCATCGGCCGGTCTTTCTCGCAGCATCAGGCCGGACACCATTTCCATCTCGAACGTCAATCTCTCGCTCGGCAGCGGCGCGGCGAGGGTCCATATCCTCAAGGACATCAACCTCCGTATTGCACGCGCCGAAGCGGTCGGTCTGATCGGTCCGTCGGGGTCCGGCAAATCCACGCTGCTCATGGTGATGGCAGGCCTGGAGCGTCCTGACAGCGGAGAAGTGGTGGTCGACGGCACCGCTTTCAATGCTCTCGACGAAGACGGCCTGGCGAGATTTCGCGGACGGAATGTCGGCATCGTGTTCCAGTCCTTCCATTTGATCCCGACGATGACGGCGCTGGAGAACGTTGCGGTGCCGCTCGAACTCGCAGGGATTGCCGATGCGTCGCAGCGCGCCGCGCGCGAGCTCGAGGCGGTGGGTCTCGGCGAACGGCTGCATCATTATCCCACGCAACTGTCGGGCGGCGAGCAACAGCGCGTCGCGCTGGCCCGCGCGCTGGCGCCCGATCCCGCGATTCTCGTCGCCGACGAGCCGACCGGAAATCTGGATGAGGCGACCGGCCTGCAGATTGTCGACCTCCTGTTCGCAAAGCACGCCGAGCGCGGCATGACGCTGGTGCTGGTCACGCACGACACCTCGCTTGCCGAGCGTTGCGACCGCGTGGTGCGGTTGCGCTCGGGGCGCATCGATGGCGTGACGCGATGATTCATCAGTCGTCATTCCAGGCTCCAAATGGTCTGTCATTCCCCGATGCGCAGTGCGCATCTGTGGGCGCGAACGAAGTTCGCGAACCCGGAATCCCTGACCACATATCGGGCGAATGGATTCCGGGTTCGCACTC
>JAFEFK010000389.1 GCA_018240625.1 Pseudomonadota bacterium | reverse complement strand
TCCCGAACGCGCTCACCAAGCACGGTCTGGATTCGAAGGAGTGGTCGATCGACGACGACGCGTTGCTGTTCATGATCCGCCGCTACACCCGCGAAGCCGGTGTGCGTAATCTGGAGCGTGAGCTTTCCACACTGGCCCGCAAGGCGGTGAAGGAGCTGATGCTGTCGAAGAAGAAGTCGGTGAGGGTCACCGAGAAGGTCGTCGAGGAATTCCTCGGCGTCCCGAAGTATCGCTTCGGCGAGATCGAGACCGACGATCAGGTCGGTGTCGTGACTGGACTGGCATGGACCGACGTGGGCGGCGAGTTGCTGACGATCGAAAGCGTGATGATGCCCGGCAAGGGACGCATGACGGTCACCGGCAACCTGCGCGACGTGATGAAGGAGTCGATCTCGGCGGCGGCATCGTACGTCCGCTCGCGCGCGATCACCTTCGGCATCGAGCCGCCGCTGTTCGAGCGGCGCGATATCCACGTTCACGTGCCGGAAGGCGCGACGCCGAAGGACGGTCCGTCCGCCGGCGTGGCGATGGCGACCACGATCGTATCGGTGCTCACGGGCATTCCGATCCGGCGGGACATCGCGATGACCGGGGAAATCACGCTGCGCGGCAGGGTGCTGCCGATCGGCGGATTGAAGGAGAAGTTGTTGGCCGCGGCCCGCGGTGGCATCAAGACGGTGCTGATCCCCGAGGACAATGCCAAGGATCTCACGGAGATCTCCGATGCCATCAAGGGCGGTCTGGAAATCATTCCGGTCGGCCGGATGGACGAGGTGATCGCCAAGGCACTGGTCCGCAAGCCTGTCGCGATATCATGGGAAGAGGACACCAAGCTTCCCGTGAAACCGGAGGCGACAGACGAGGCGGCCGGTGGTTTGACCGCGCACTGATCGCTGCGAGTACTCAATGAAACGAAGCGGCGCCTTCCGGGGCGCCGTTTCTGTTTGCGGCTTTCCGGTGTTCTCAGGGTTGCTTCGGACCTATCGCAAGCGCTAAACAGGAGGTGAGGGCGATTAGCTCAGTTGGTAGAGCGCTTCCTTTACACGGAAGATGTCGGCGGTTCGAGTCCGTCATCGCCTACCACTCGATCAAGACAATCCAAACGTTCGTTCGAGGCAGGGAGTACGCATGGATATCCCCACAGGCGATGCTCGCAATGCCGACCAGATCGCGTACTGGAACGGTCCGGGCGGCCAGCTCTGGGCGGAACGCCAGCAACGGCAGGATGCCTTGCTGGCTCCCGTTTCCGACGTCCTGCTCCATCGTGCCGGGGCGAAGGCCGGCGAGCGGGTTCTCGACGTCGGATGCGGTTGCGGATCGACGTCGCGTGCATTCGCCGAAGCCGTCGGTCCGACCGGCCATGTGCTCGGGATCGACATTTCAGCGCCGATGCTGGCGCAAGCGCGTCAGCTCGCGCCCGCTACAGCGTCCGTGGACTTCCTGCTTGCGGACGCGACGGTGCATGCGTTTGATCCCGGCCGTTTCGATCTTCTCGTGTCCCGCTTTGGCGTGATGTTCTTCGCCGAACCTGCGCTGTCATTCGCCAATCTGCGCAAGGCGATGCGGTCCTCGGGGCGGTTGACGTTTGCGTGCTGGCGCGAGCCGCGCGACAATCCCTGGATGATCGCGCCGCTTCAAGCGGCCTACAAGCATGTCCCCAAATTGCCGCAACTCGGGCCCGAAGATCCCGGTCCATATTCGTTCGCGTCAGAGGCGCGTGTGCGTCGTATTCTCGGCGAGGCGGGATTTGTCGATATCGCAATGGAGCGATGCGACCTCTCGCTCGATCTCGCCGTCGGGCAGGGCCTGGATGCGGCGGTCAAGTCTGCGCTCGAAATCGGACCTGCGCATCGCGCGCTCGAGGGACAGCCTGCCGATGTCATTGCGGCTGCGGCAACGTCGATCCGTGAAACGCTCGCGCCATTCACCAGAGGGCAGTCGGTCGCGCTACCTGCATCGGTCTGGATCGTGACGGCGAGCAATCCATGAGCGGAAAATGAAGGCGGGATGCGAATTCGCGTCCCAGTAGTGCGAAGCGCAAGAGCTGGATTTTGTCGAATGAAACAGCCAAAGGACCATTTAGAGTTTTACACGCTACTCGGATATGCGATCAGTCGTTGGACAACTATTGAGCGATCTTTGTACCGCATTTTTTTGTCAGCACTGGATGGCGCTGATCCCGGCGCGGCGGCAGCGGCGTTCTATTCTCTGAACGGTTTTAAGCCGAAGCTTGATGTTACGAGCGCTGCTCTAGAATCAAGGTTCAGTCGCGAGCCATTGCATAGCTACG
>JAFEFK010000388.1 GCA_018240625.1 Pseudomonadota bacterium | reverse complement strand
GGCTCTGCACGAGGAGGCCGCCGGCAACCGTCTTGGCCGTCAGGCCGCGTGCGCGCGGATCGGGCAGGCCGCCTGCGAGTAGCAGCCGCAGATTCCTGCGCTTGCCGATGATCGCGATGGCTTCTTCGGTCGCGTCGGGCGCGATGATGACTTCGGTGAAGATGCCCGCGACCGCGTTGGCCGCTTCGGCATCGAGGATGCGGTTGAAGGCAATGATGCCGCCATAGGCCGAGGTCGAATCGCAGGCCAGCGCCTTGCGATAGGCGCTGGCGAGATCGGCGCCTTCGGCGACGCCGCAGGGATTGGCGTGCTTGACGATGACGCAGGCCGCCGTGCGTTTCGCATCGAACTCGGCGACGCATTCGTAGGCCGCATCGGTGTCGTTGATGTTGTTATAGGACAGTTCCTTGCCCTGGAGCTGCCGCGCGGTGGAAACGCCGGGGCGATGATCGGGCGTGCGATAGAATGCGGCGGTCTGATGCGGGTTCTCGCCGTAACGCAACGACTGCGCCAGGCGTCCGCCGAAGGCGCGATAGTCCGGCGCCTCGGTCGCCAACTGCACCGCGAACCAGTTCGAGATCGCAGCATCGTAGGCGGCGGTGCGTGCATAGGCTTTCGCGGCGAGGCGCTTGCGCAACGTCAGTGTCGTCGCGCCGCTATGGGCGGCGAGCTCATCGAGCACGGCAGAATAGTCCTGCGGCTCGACCACGACCGCGACGTCGTCGTGATTCTTCGCGGCGGCGCGGATCATCGCGGGGCCGCCGATGTCGATATTCTCGATGCAGTCTTCGTAGCCGGCGCCTTTGTCGACGGTGGCCTCAAACGGATAGAGGTTGACCACCAAAAGGTCGATCGGTGCGATGCCGTGATCCTTCATCGCCTTGGCGTGTTCGGCATTATCGCGGATCGCGAGCAGGCCGCCGTGCACCTTCGGATGCAGTGTCTTGACCCGGCCATCCATCATTTCCGGAAAGCCGGTGAGGTCGGAGACGTCGCTGACCTTCAGCCCCGCCGCGGCGATGGCCTTGGCGGTACCGCCGGTCGAGACCAGTTCGATGCCGTGGGCGACGAGCGCACGGGCGAATTCGATCAGGCCGGTTTTATCAGAAACGGAAAGCAGTGCGCGGGTCACGCGGCGCGGACGGTCGGTCATATGGTCGGTCATGGGGCAAGATCCTCTGTCTGAAGAAGTACCTATGCCCAGGCGCGCGGCAGATATGTCCCGCGCTTCCCGATGGTGCTCCATCCAAGGTCGCCAGTCGCGCGAGCGAGGGCTCGTTAACAGTTTTTGGCGCTGTTCACAACGCCCGGAGACGGCGAGATATCCGAGATTTTACAGCGGCAATTCCGGCTCGCGGCGCGCATTGCGGCGGGCGGTGGTAGCGGCCGCCGATGTGGTCGAGCGGATAAAACTCCAGCGCACGCTGGTGATCTGACGGGCATTTTGCGGGATCACGATCTGCGCGGTGCGGCGCGGACCGTCGTTTCCGGCCAGGAATACGCTGTCTTCGAGATCGACCCGGTCATCAAGCGCCTCAAAGGTCCAGACGTCGCGGTTCGGCAGCACCAGCATCACGCCGCGGGCATCGCTGAGCCGGCTGGCCTTGACCGACGGATGCAGGTGGAAACGCAGGGCGTAGTCGTTCTGATTGCCTCTCATGCGCCTGCCGGGCGTCGGTGCCAGCGTATCCTCGCCGTCAAGCCGCGTGCCGTCCTGCGACATCATCAGCACGCGGCGATGGATCAGGCCGAACTGGGCGAGATAGCCGTCATGCGACGTGGTCAGGAGTTCGCCGTTATCGACAGCCTCGCGATAGCTTTCGACATTGACGGGGCCGTTGACGATCGGCGCGCCTTGCAGAAATCGCTTCATCGCGGACAGTTCGACGAACTGGCAGGACGACGTCGCATGATAGGTCAGCGTCGAATGCGCTGCCGTGCTGCGCGCGAACGTGCGCCAGTTATCGCGGCCGGTCGAAGGCATGCCGCAGTTGACGACGATCCGGCTCGGCCCCGACGACATCTCGAACGACAGGCAGCCCGCATGCGCCTCCTGGCTGACATTCGGTGGCGGCGGTGGTCCGGTGTCGATGATGACGGTCGTCGCGCCCGCATCGAGGCGCTGAAAGCCGGTGTGCGGCATGTTGGCCATCGGCGCGCCGTGCGTGTCGTCATAGGCCAATAGCGTTGCCAGCAGGTCGGACGGCGCACTGCTCATGCCGTTGAACAGCGCGAAACTGCCGTCGCCGTGGCGGAAGAAGCGCAGCATCGGCATCATGCGGTCGATGGCGTTGAGCAAGGCCGGCGGCGGCGCGATGTTGCGTGCCGCAAACGTTTGCCGCAGCGGCAGGAGATCGATCAGCAACTCGATCAGCGCGCCGGGATTGCGTGAGATATGGCCGCCGTCGGGCAGGATTTGCCGCTGCAATTCATCGGACAGCTTGCGTGTGGCGGTGCGGATATTGCGTGCCTGATTGGCGAGACATAGCGACGCATAGCAGAGCGCAATCAGAACCTGGAGGCGCGCCACGCCGTCGGGAGCGTCGTGCAGGCTGAAACGTAACGAGCGGATTTCGCGGGCCAGCGCGCGTAAATAGCGGCGGTAGAATTTTCCGTCGGTTTCGTTGAGCACCAGCGGCGCCTGCGACAGCAGCGAGATGACGCGCCGCGCCACGACGTCGGCGCGCCGTGCCAGCGGACGCTTGCGCGTCGGATTGGATATCCAGTCATCGACCAGCGATCGGGCATTGGCTCGCGTGATGGCGGTGTCGGCGGCGCGCAGATGCCGCAACCAGCCAAAGCCCAGGAGCGCGATTTCCCAATCCTCGGAGGGCGGTTCGAGATCGAAGATCGATCGCGAATGACAGGTGACGATCTTGCCCGCGAATACAAAGCGGCCGGCATAGATCTCCGCGGCGCGTGTGGCGTCGGCGGTACGCAAATCGTGAGGTGCGATAATCAGGCGGTCGGTGCGGCCGGGCCACAGCCGCGCCAGCGCCACCGAGCCGCCGCTGGCGCGCGCCAGCGCGCGTCGCGCGAAGCGGCGGACAACCAGCGTCGAAATGCGTCTGCGATGAGCGACCGACACGCGCGCCTTGGGTGATGAGGATTCTTCGCGAATCGCGTTGAGGTTGAAGGGAATTCTCTGCGAATCCTTATTAATCCGGAAAAGCCGGCAACGCACTATCTTGAAGTACGGCGAATCCCCAGATTCGCCTTTGGATATCAGGATTTTATCAATCGCGCCGCGTAGAAGCCATCGAGACCGCTGAGTCGCGGGTCACCGTGCGGCAGATGACAGGGAAGCGTGCGCAAATCGCCTTCGGGCGTCAGAATATCTGACAATCCAGCCACTTCCGCGACGCTGACCGGCGCCCGCCGAACCCCTGATTCGGATGCGAGCAGCGCGCTGACGATCTGCTCACCCTCCTCAGGTTCCAGCGAGCAGGTGCAATACACCAGCGTCCCGCCCGGTTTGAGCAGCGCGACCGCCTTTTGCAGCAGTCGCTTTTGCAGGGCCGTCATTGCGGCAATATCCGAATCTTGCTTGAGCCAGGCCACGTCCGGATGGCGGCGGATGGTGCCGGTTGCGGAGCAGGGCGCATCGACCAGTACGCCGTCGAAACCTTCGCCAGCGTCATCTTGCCATTCGACGGCATCGGCGGTCAGTGCCTGCGCAGTCAACGATAGCCGGCCTAGGTTGTCGCGCAGCCGGGTCACGCGCTGTTGCGAGCGGTCGATCGCGATCACGTCCGCGCCGGCGTGCGCCAGTTGCGCGGTCTTGCCGCCCGGCGCCGCGCAGAGATCGGCAATGCGGCGTCCTTTGAGATCGCCGAACAATTGCGCCGGCAGTGCAGCCGCGGCATCCTGCACCCACCACTGGCCTTCGGAAAATCCCGGCAGCATTGTC
This sequence comes from Pseudomonadota bacterium, assembly GCA_018240625.1. Taxonomy (GTDB): domain Bacteria; phylum Pseudomonadota; class Alphaproteobacteria; order Rhizobiales; family Xanthobacteraceae; genus Nitrobacter. The sequence goes on along the minus strand of JAFEFK010000388.1, from coordinate 3,895 downwards.
ACCGAGCCCTGCAACAACGTGCGAACGGTACCGGTCGCCAACGTCTCGCCGTGCAGCCGCGTAGCCCACTGCGCGGCGTCTGCCTTGACGGTGAGATCGAGGTACGGTTCGTGGCTGATCGCGGAGGCGATCGCCTTCGCGGTCCCTTCGCCGTAATGCGCGGTCCATCGCGCCATCAGCCACGGCGGGATATCGAGCGTCTCCGACGTCACCTCGTCGATCAGCGGCTGGCCTTCGCGCGCGCAACGCCGCAGCACTGCATTGACAAGGCCCGCATACTTCGCGGCGCGCCGGTCCGACTGGACAAGCCGCACCGACAGATCGACCGCGGCATGATCCGGCACATCCATCCAGAGAATCTGTGCCGCGCCGATCAGCAAGGCGCTCTGCGCGCGGGGCGCGTCGGTCGGAATGCCGCGATCGAGCAGCCGCGACAGCACGTGGCCGAGGGTTCCAAGCCGCCGCAGGATCGTCGCCACCAGGCGCCGCATCAGGGCCCGGTCGCGGTCGGCAAGCGCCTTCAGTCCGGGATGCGCACTTGCGCCATCCAGTTGTTCCTCGAGCGTGCGATGTTTGTGCAGGACCCCGTCAAGAATATCCGCTGCGATACGCCGTGCTGCGAGGCCGGGGACCTCGGTGGGCGGTGCGAATCGGGTTGGCGGCATGAGGCGGCGACATCACTCAAGAGGCAGGACGACAGATAACGCATCGCTTGCGCATTCCGTCGCGGCGGGAAAACACTCGTGACATGCGAATATGCCAAATATAAGAATCGCCATCATGTTCTCACAGTGTGGGCGTGATTTGTAGCAGGAGATCGTTTTGGAACGCGACGACAACGATCCCCGCGACGGAAGGGTGCGACATGGCAGACGATTCTTCAGCGTTGCCGCAGACCGTGTCGGCTGACGCACGCAAACCGCTAGCTCCTGCGGCCCGGCGCGCACTCGCCGAGGCCGAGGCTCGCCGCGCCGCCGCGCAAGCCGATAGGGCTGCGAGCCCAAAGGAGTTTCAGGGTCCGAAGGGTCTCGAACCCACGCGATTTGGTGACTGGGAGCGGAACGGCATCGCGTCCGACTTTTGACCGTACGTCCCAGGGAGCCGGTCTTGTCGTCCGGCGCCGCGCGAGACTTGCGGAAAAGGCCGACTCATCCTAATCTAGGAATATGTACCCATATACCAGAATAAATGCATCGACGGGTGCCCACTGGCGCGGCCGGATGTCGCCGGTGCTGCCTTTGATATTCATTCTGGGCGTGGTGGCGGGAACCATGTTGCCGATCCAGCACTGGGTGCATTGGCCGCAGGCGGCGGTCCATTCATCTCCCGTTCCGGCCGAGGTCCGGGCGCCGACCGACAGCAGCGCGACCTGGACGCGCACCGGCAATCCCAATGTCAGGCACCCCGTCGATGTCATCAGGACCATTGACGGCGATACCTTCGAGGCGCGCGTTCATCTGTGGCCCGGTCTCGACATGACGACGCGCGTGCGGTTGCGCGGCATCGATGCGGCGGAACTGAAGGCGGCATGTCCCGAGGAGTTGCGTCTGGCGGAGGCCGCCAGCGCGGCGTTGCGCGATCTGCTCGGCGAAGGCAGCGTCACGGTCTATGACATCGGTCCCGACAAATATAACGGACGCGTTGTCGCTAATGCCGCTACGGGACGGACGCCGAATGTTTCCGCGGCGATGCTGGCGAACGGTCATGCCCGCAGCTACAATGGCGGGCATCGCGGAAGCTGGTGCAGCAGCGCGAGCCGATAATCGCCACGCAAGAGAAGACCGCATTTAACGCGCGCTTTCGGGGAGGAAGTGTTTCAAGCCGCCTTCGCTTCGAGCTGAATGCCGATCGCATTAAGTGCTTTTAGGACGGTCGTGAATTCGGGCCGGCCATTCTCGCTCAATGCTTTATATAGATGCTCGCGCGCGAGCCCAGTGTCCTTTGCGACCGCTGTCATGCCTTTGGCGCGTGCAACGTTGCCGATGGCTTTGGTAATAAGAGCGGCGTCCCCCGTAGCAAGTGCTTCGTTTAAGTATCCGGCAATCATTTCGGGACTGTCGAGATAGTCCGCTACGTCGAAGTTTGTGTTTGGCATCTTTGACTACTCCGCAAGATTGAGTTTGTTCGCTCTGGCGATGTCCTTTTCCTGCGTGGACTTGTCTCCACACAGAAGCAAAAGGATGAAATCAGTGCCGCGCATGGCGTAATAGACTCGATAGCCCGGACCGTGATCGATACGAAGTTCGCTGACGCCACCAGTGAGATTGCGATGATCGCCGGGGTTACCGAGTTCAAGACGATCGATCCGGATAAGAATTTTCTGCTTCGCCTGCGCATCGCGAATGTCCCGCAAGGCCTTATCGAATTCAGGCGTTTTGCGCACGGCCACCATGTGTAATTTATAACTTACATTGGCAGAGAGTGCAAGCGAGGTTAGCGCTCACTGGTCCGTTTAAAAAAGCCGCGCAAATGCGCGGCTTTTGACATTGGCAACTCCGCTGAGATCAGCGCTGCGTTACAACCACCGGGGTGCCGACGGAGACACGCTGATAGAGATCGGCGATATCCGCATTGTACATGCGGATGCAACCGTAGGAGACGAAGCCGCCGACCGAGCCCGGCCGGTTGGTGCCGTGAATGGCATATTGTCCGCCGCCGGATAACGTCATGGCGGCGACGCCCATCGGATTCGCTGGCGAACCGCCCGGAATAACGTCTGGAATTTTCGGATTGTCATGCTTGACGTCCGCGGGCGGTGCCCAGGCGGGTTGGCGATATTTGCCGTCGATGTGCGCGGAGCCAGCCCATTGCTTGCCGGCCTTGCCGACGCCGACGGGATAGCGGATCGCATGATCCTGATCGACGATCAGATAAAGCCGCCGCTCCCTGGTCTTCACCACGATCGTGCCTGGCGAATAGTCGCCGCGATATCCCACTACGTCGGGCCGCGCTTCGGCCGCCGCGATACCCACAAGGTTCGCTCCGATAAAGGCGGCCAGCGCCACTGCAACCTTCGACAACATTGTTCTTCGCTCCATGACCGGCACCCCATGAGGCGTCGGTCAAATCCGGAAAATTCCCGATTTGTGAACCGTTTTCGCCCACGCATTGTTAACCGGGCTCGTTAACCAACCGCTTCCCGCCACAGTCTTCGCGCCGGACGCTGGCCACCTAAAAAGGGGAATGTTGCAAACAAAGTAAATGACTGGAAAACAACACCCGTACGCAAAGCGGCCGCTGCGTGGCTTCGGCGGCTGACAATCGCGTGAGGAGGCCCGGCCGGGCGAGCGGCGTCCGGCGCCACGTCGCCGCAGAAGCGCGATCTAACCGTGCTTCTTTTTTCGCGGCTTCGACGGCTTCGACTTCGGCGGCGTTGCGCCCGGCTCTTTCGGGCAGGCGCCGGTATGGTCGAGCTGCACTTTGGCGCGCTGACGTTCGCAATCGTTGGCGTAGGTTTTGCCGTTGCAGCCGCATACCGGCCGCGACATCCGCATGCAGAACGTTGGAGCTTTATCGCATTGACCGGCAGCGTCGGCGGCCTTGCATTGTCCCGCCTGCATCTGACACCACAGCAACGCGTTGCATTTGATGCCGGCGCCGCCACCGCATGCCTCGCCCAGATTAGCCGCGTGCGCAGCGGCCAATCCCAGCGCCATCATTAGAACCATGGCCCATCCCGCGATGATAAATCGGCTGAAATAAGTGCGCATGATGCTCCCTCGCGACTCTAGGCCGCGGCGCCTTTCCTGTTCTGGCGATTTTGGACGAGATCGTCGACGACGGCGGGATCGGCGAGGGTTGAGGTGTCGCCGAGGCTCGAGGCTTCGTCTTCGGCGATCTTGCGCAGGATGCGGCGCATGATCTTGCCGGAGCGGGTCTTGGGCAGGCCGGGCGC
>JAFEFK010000387.1 GCA_018240625.1 Pseudomonadota bacterium | reverse complement strand
GTAACCTGTCGTCGCAAGCGCCTCGAGAACGCCCTTGACGTCCTTTTTGGACAGTTCGGCCTCAGCCGAGATTTTCTCAATGAGTTGCGACTTCGTCATTTGGGTTGCCATTGTTGATCCTGTCTGTTGATTCGGATCGAAAAACAATATTTGGAAGTCGAGCGAAAAAAATATGCCTTATGGGATTTATACAGCTTACTTCGCATAATTTGTCGCGGGCCGACCCGGCCTTGCGCGCGTCGTCCGCCTTGGAATCAGGTTTCGGGGCAGTCCAGAGGTCTTTCCAGCAAGCCTGCGCGGATGAGCGATGTGATTCTGAGCCTGTGCGCCATTGTCGAATTCACGATCTGATCAGCCGCTTCGCCGAGGCAAGGCGATCATTGTGACCTCGTCGTATTTGCCGGAAATCATGGCGCTTTCCGACCGTATTCTCGTGTCGCGGCAAGGCAAGGTCGTCGAGGAGTTCTCAGCGCTTGAAGCGACCGAGGAGGAGATCATGTGCGCGGCGGTGCATTGATGGCAGCCGTCGCCGCTATGACCTCTCGTTAATTCAGCGCGGCGAGTACCGCCTTGGCGGTATCTGCCGTGCCGCTACGTCCGCCCAAATCAAGCGGGCGAATCCCTTCCGCATAAGCCTTGTCCACCGCGCGCTCGATCCGCTGGGCGGCTTCCGCGGCGCCGTCATGGCCGTGCTTGTCCGCAAGCCAATCGAGCATCATCGCGGCCGACAGGATCATCGCCGTCGGATTGGCCTTGCCCTGTCCCGTGATATCCGGCGCCGTGCCGTGGCACGGCTGGAACACGGCATGACGGTCACCGATATCGGCGGACGGTGCCATTCCCATGCCGCCGACCAGGCCGGCTGTGAGGTCCGAGAGAATGTCGCCGAACATGTTTTCGGTTGGCATGACGTCGAAATCCCAGGGGCGCTTCACCAGCATTGCCGCGCAGGCATCGACGTAGATGCGATCCGACGAAACCTCGGGGTAACGCGCGGCCGTTTCGTCAAAAATCTTGCGGAAGAATGCAAACGCCTTGAACACGTTCG
>JAFEFK010000386.1 GCA_018240625.1 Pseudomonadota bacterium | reverse complement strand
GGCTCGATGGTCGCGGCCCCGACGTCGCGCATGTGGGCCATGCAGTCGGCCAGCCAGTCGACATGCTGCTCAATCGCCTGGATCATGCTGGCGAGCACTGAGGGACTACCGGGACCGGTGATCGTGAACAAATTGGGGAAGCCGGCGGAGGCGATCCCGAGGTAGGCGCGCGGGCCGGCGCGCCACTTCTCGGCCAGCGTCAAACCTTTGCGGCCGGTGATCGCAATCTTGTCGAACGAACCCGTCATCGCGGCAAAGCCGGTGGCGCAGACGGCGGTGTCCAGTGGATACGCGACCCCGTCGACCTCGATGCCGTCAGGCGTGAAGCGTTCGATCGGCGTCTTGGACACGTCGACCAGTTTGACGTGCTCCAGATTGTAGGTCTCGAAGTAGGAAGTATCGACGCAGAGCCGCTTGCAGCCGAACACGTTGTCCGGACACAGCAGGTCGGCCGTCGCCGGGTCCTTCACGATGCCGCGAATCTTGCGGCGGGCGAAGTCGGCGATGGTGTCGTTGGCGGCCTTCTCGAACAGCAGATCGCCGAAGGCGCCGAGGAAGGGCAGGCCGCCGCGGGTCCAGGCTTCCTCGTATTGCCGTTCGCGCTCTTCGGGTGCAGCCTCCAGCGCCGGCTTCATGTTGAAAGGAAAATAGAAGCCGGTCGGGCGTCCGCGTGCCTTGGCCCGCAACGCCGGATAATCCGCCTTGGCCGCCTGCAAATATTCAGACGTCAGGCTCTCGTTGCGCGCCGGCACGGACCACGTCGCCGTGCGCTGGAATACCGTGAGGTGCGCCGCCTGCTGCGCGATGATTGGGATCGACTGAATCGCCGAGGAGCCGGTGCCGATCACGCCGACCCGCAATCCTGTAAAGTCGACGCCTTCATGCGGCCATTCGCCGGTGTGGTAGATCGGACCGCGAAAGTTCTTCATGCCCCTGAAGTTTGGCCGGTTCGGTGCCGACAGGCAGCCGACCGCCATGATGCAGAATCTGGCCAAAACCCTGTCGCCGCGGTTGGTCTCGATCAGCCAGCACCCGGCGTCTTCGTCGAACGTCGCCGCGGTGACACGCGTGTCGAACACGATATCCCGGCGCAGGTCGAAACGATCGGCAACGTGGTTGGCGTAGGAAAGGATCTCGGCCTGCGGCGCGTATTTCTCCGACCAGTTCCACTCCTGGTCCAGCTCCTCGGAGAAGGAGAATGAGTACTGCATACTCTCGACGTCGCAGCGTGCACCTGGATAGCGGTTCCAATACCAGGTGCCACCCACGCCACTGCCGGCCTCGAAGACCCGTGCCGAGAAGCTAAGCCCGCGCAGGCGATGCAGCATGTACATCCCGGCAAAGCCCGCACCCACGATAACAGCGTCGAAAACCGCTCCCATTTCGCCTGGGCGCTCTTGTCGCGTTGTGTTGTCGGCAATCATGACTCGTGTCGTCTCCTTTGCAGGTCGACTAAGCTAATCGAGATAAGTTCGTTCTCCGCAGGCGCCAGAGGGTTCGCAAATAAAGCCCGAGAAATGCATCTCGTACCCCGGCTCGCCTATTAAGTCCTGAGTCTTATATTTTGGTAGGCGGGCAGGGCAATCCACCAGTGGCCGAAGCTGGTACATGGCGGATCGAAACGCAGAGCTGGCTAGCTATATGCCGCAGGCGGACGGCATCGGAGATATTTGCAATGGAATGGAATCAGCGCCAACTTGGCCGGCAACGTCGGTAAATCGACTTCGCCGGCCAGAGACAGTTCATTTTTGCGTCTCAGCTTTGGCGAAGTCCGCCGACTGTTCCTTCACTACGCTCCAAACCTCGTCTTGAAAGCCAGCGATCCAATCGGTTTGTGCAACCCATTTCTCTCCATCCCACATTTCAATGCGTGTCTTGCCGCCGCCGCCATGATCCTGTGCCGTGACTGTAATAGGTGCAATCAGCCCGTTAGCATCGTAATTTTTCAGACTCTCAAGACCAGTCTTAATTTTATCGGGTGTTAGCGGCCAGCCGCCATTCTTGATCGCAAGCCGTGCGCCTTCGAATGCGATCGAGTAGATCGCAAGACCAGTGTTGTAATAGACGTCCTCGGTAAATTTGCGATCACCGTTGCCTTTGCCCCTGTCGTAAAGCTCCTTGATAATCTGCTGAACCAACGGCTGATATGAGCCGCCGGCGACGTTGGTGCCGCGTTTCAATCCCTTAGCGACATCGGGTCCAATATTCTTGATATCGACCTCGTTGAGCCAATTAACAGCGATATACTTTTCAATCGAGATCCCATT
>JAFEFK010000385.1 GCA_018240625.1 Pseudomonadota bacterium | reverse complement strand
TTTCATACGGGATTGGTCAGTCATAAGCCCGCACCGGATTGGATGGGACTCTATAACGCGGAGACATATGGAGGGTTCCGTGCTGGCCGAGCCGCAACGATCTCACCCAGCGGCTTGGAGAAGACCGGCTACAAAGTAAATCGGCATCGATCGTGAAGGCCGGAGACCGCCGGCTGAATCGAAGCCGGCGAGGAGCAAACAAAACGAACCGCCGGCAATCTCTGAGATCGCCGGGGTTTTTAACCTGGTTGCGCGGAGGCGCAACCACCGAAACCGGCATTCGCTGACGGTTCCCATTTGAACGATGTTCGGAAATCTAATCGGTTGATACTGCGAAGTAATTTATTTCCGGAAATAGCGACGATCAGACCGGCAAATCCGTCCCGGACGGAGGTCGGTTCAGGCTCATGACGTTGCTGGCGCATATATTTTGCTGATGACAAGCTGAAAGCGATGATGGATGCCTTGACCAAGAAAGAGGGGTGGAAGGAGGCCTTGGCCCGGTCTCGTCGCGTTCGCCGTGCGAGATCAGCGGCACTAACGTGTCGCACGATATTCCAATTGTTCCTCTTCGCGATCGGAACCATACTTGCGCTGGCTCCGAATGTTTCGCGAGAAATAAATTTGAGTATTGCCGAGATGAGTATTGCCGAGACAGGGAGCGCCCTTTGAAGATCAGGCCGGCCACGCGCGACGATCACGCTTCGATCTGGACGATCCTTAGGCCGGTCATTCGCGCCGGCGAAACCTATACGCTGCCCATGGACATGGACGAGATGGATGCGATCCGATATTGGACCAGCCCGGACCGGCACGTATTCGTGGCTGAAGATCAACATGATCTGGTGGGGACCTACTACATCAGAGCCAATCAACTCGGCGGCGGATCTCACGTCGCGAATTGCGGTTACATGACGCTTAAGACCGCGCAAGGACGCGGCGTCGCCCGCGCCATGTGCGAACATTCGCTTATCGAGGCACGACGGCAGGGGTTTCTCGCCATGCAATACAATTTCGTGGTGAGCACGAATGTGCGCGCGGTCGACTTATGGCAAGGCATGGGATTTCAGAAAGCCGGACTGCTACCGCTTGCCTTTCGGCGCCCGGCGGGCGACTACGTCGATGCATTCGTGATGTTCAGACACCTTTAGGCCGCGGCGCATCTCATCATCGTCATTTACTCACGCCTTTGCACGATCGAGACACCAACCTGATCGACCGCCGGGTCAAGGACGATGCGCGGATTGCGGAGGGTGAGCCTGATCTCCTGCAACCTCTTGTCGACCGCGAGTACGGCTCCCGCCACACACGAGGACGCCACTCTTAAGCTCGGATGCCGCGAACCACCCAACGATTTGAAAATTACGCATGCGAGCTCCGCGTAATCGACCGTGTCTGCAAGGCAGTCGTTCGCCGCCGCGCGCTCGAGGTCAATCAAGACCTCGATATCGACCTCGAGCGTCTGCAATTCGGCCTCATGACACGAACCAATCCACGCATGAACCCGCAAGCCGCGCAGAAATATCCTATCGGCGTGATTGCAATTCTGCCTGCGGATCCCTTGCAAGATGAATCATGCAATCGGGTAAATCGGAAACGCCTCGGTGAGCTGGACGACCCGTTGCCTCGCTCTTTGTTCCGCCGCACGCGTGGCATTCGCATCGGCCGTCACGATACCGTCGAGAACATCGGCGATGAGAGTGCCAACGGTCTGGAATTCACCAATTCCGAACCCGCGCGAGGTCGTTGCGGCTGTCCCAAGCCGGATGCCCGATGTGACGGTCGGCTTCTCGGGATCGAACGGGATGCCGTTCTTGTTGCAAGTGATATTGGCCCGGCCCAGCGCTTCTTCGGCAACCTTGCCGGTGAGGCCCTTGGACCGAAGGTCGACGAGGAAGAGATGGTTATCCGTTCCTCCGGAAACGACGGCGTAGCCACGATCGGCAAGCACGGACGCCATGGCCCGGGCATTTTCGACGACAGCGCCGGCGTATTCAGCGAACTCGGGTGTCAGCGCCTCACCAAAAGCCACGGCCTTGGCGGCGATCACGTGCATCAGCGGGCCGCCCTGAAGCCCCGGAAAGATCGATGAATCGATCTTCTTTGCGAGATCGGGATCGTTGCACAGGATGAGGCCGCCGCGCGGCCCACGTAGAGTCTTGTGTGTAGTCGACGTGACAACATGCGCGTGCGGCAACGGCGAGGGATGCACGCCCCCCGCGACGAGACCGGCGAAGTGAGCCATGTCGACCATCAGATAAGCGCCCACTTCGTCGGCGATGCGGCGGAAAGCGGCGAAGTCCCAGAAGCGCGAGTAAGCGGAACCACCCGCAACGATCACCTTGGGCTTGTGCTCGCGCGCAAGCCGCTCAAGTGCGTCCATGTCGATCCGGTGGTCGTCGGGACGAACGCCGTAGCTGACGGCGTTGAACCATTTTCCCGACATGTTGGGCTTGGCGCCGTGGGTCAGATGTCCGCCAGCCGCCAGATCGAGTCCCAAAAACGTATCGCCGGGTTTCATCAACGACATGAAAGCAGCCTGATTGGCCTGGCTGCCGGAATTCGGCTGCACGTTGGCGAAGGCAGCGCCGAACAACTTCTTCGCACGTTCACGGGCCAGTTCTTCGGCAATATCGACGAAGGCACAACCGCCATAGTAACGGCGGCCGGGATAGCCCTCGGCATACTTGTTCGTGAGGACGGACCCCTGCGCCTGCAACACCGCGCGCGAAACAATATTCTCGGAGGCGATCAGCTCGATTTCGTTCTGTTGCCGGCGCAGTTCGCTCCCGATTGCCGATGAGATTTCCGGATCGAGAGCAGAGATATCCATGGTGAAAAAGCGATCGTGCATCTGTTGATTCATGTCGTGCTTCTTTCAGCATTCAGCCAAATTGACCGCGAGGCCGCCGAGCGAGGTTTCCTTGTATTTCGACTGCATGTCCCGACCCGTTTCCCGCATGGTGGTGATCACCTTGTCCAGCGAAACGACGTGCTTTCCGTCACCCTGAAGAGCGAGGGAGGCGGCACTGATCGCCTTGATCGCGCCGAAAGCGTTGCGCTCGATGCAGGGGATTTGAACAAGTCCCCCGATGGGATCGCAGGTCATCCCGAGGTGATGCTCCATCCCGATCTCGGCGGCATTCTCGATCTGCTCGTTGGTGCCGTCCAATACCGCGGCGAGCCCGGCCGCGGCCATCGAGCAGGCAACACCGACCTCTCCCTGACAGCCGACTTCCGCTCCGGAAATCGACGCGTTCATCTTGAACAGTGCGCCGATGGCGGATGCCGTCAGGAGGAAGCGATGCAACCCCCTCGTGTCGGCGTCGTGGCAGTGATCGCGGTAGTAACGCAGCGTGGCGGGAATAATTCCGGCTGCGCCGTTCGTGGGAGCCGTAACGACACGGCTGCCGGAGGCATTCTCCTCGTTGACGGCTATGGCATAGAGGCTGACCCAGTCCATGATGGCATGTTGCGCAGGATTGTTGGATCTGGCGGCCTCCTGAAGCCTTCGATGCAGGGATGGAGCACGGCGACGCACCGAGAGTCCTCCGGGAAGTTCGCCGTCGGTCGTTATTCCCCGCTCGATGCAAGACATCATGACCGCGATGATGCGATCGAGCTTCGCCTCGACTTCAACTCGCGGCAGGCGCGCGATTTCGTTTGCCATCACCATGTCGGCGATCGACAGTCGCGACGTCTCGCCCATCGACAGAAGTTCTTTTCCGGAGCGAAAGGGAAATGGAATATTCACGTCGGCTTCGGGGGTCGACTTCGCAACCTCGTGCTCTGGCACGACGAAGCCGCCGCCAATCGAGGACCACCGTTCGTGCCACAGGGGCCGGCCGCTTTCGTCGAACAGCGTGAGCGCCAGTGTGTTCGGATGCCGGGGCGCGGCGGTTACGCCGTCGAATACGACATCTGTCCCCGGATCGAAGCTGACGACGTAACCACCGGCAAGACGAAGGAGCCGCTCCTGCCGGGCAGCGGTAACGATACTCTCCGCATGATCCGGATCGACCGTCTCCGGATGTTCGCCCGCAAGACCCAGAATGACTGC
>JAFEFK010000384.1 GCA_018240625.1 Pseudomonadota bacterium | reverse complement strand
GGAATTCTTCCTGCTGTTATCGGCCAACGGAACGGTGGCGCGCCGCTGCGAGCGGTCGTGGATCAACGGCGACGAAATGGGCGTGAAATTCCTTGAGTCGGTAACGCTCTCGGCACGGCCAGCCGACGAAACCGATCACCACGAGATTTAGGATTTTGGAGCGGGTGAAGGGAATCGAACCCTCGTATTCAGCTTGGAAGGCTGCTGCTCTACCATTGAGCTACACCCGCGTCGCTCGATCACCTATCATGCCGCGACACGGCCCTCAACAGCCATGGGGTGCGGTCCGGGATCGTCCCGAAACCGGCCGGATGCCCTTAACATGCTGTGATTCTGTGCTTATACTTAGCTCTCCACCAAATAACGAAAGGAGGTGATCCAGTGTCTTATACCAAGCGCTGTCACCTCGCTGGGATCGCCCGCTAGGCTTTTTCGAGCTTGGCAACGGGCGTCTCAGCGCCTGGACCAGCGAGACAACATCGGGGCGCGGCGGGGCAACCTCGCCGCGCCCCACTTGTTTGCAGGCTGCCCTGATGATCAAGCAGCCCTGGTGTTGACCGGTTCGATCAGATTCAATTCTTTCCCGATCGCGTCGCGAGCCGTCCGCACATCATACGAGGTTTGGAGGTTGAGCCAGAATTCCGGCGTGGTGCCGAATGCCTTGGACAGCCGCAGCGCGGTGTCGGCGGTCACGCCGGTGTCCTCGGAGGCGAGCCGCTCGATGCGTGTGCGCGGAACCCCGCAGACCTTGGCAAGCGCACCGGATGACATGCCCAGCGGGATCAGGAACTCCTCTCGGAGGACCTCTCCGGGATGCAGGGCGGGCAGGAATTTAGTCATGACAGTCGACCCTCCATGGTCGCATTCAGTGGTAGTCGGTGAACTCCACGTTCGTGGCACCGTCACTGGTCCAGATAAAGCAAATCCGGAATTGATCATTGACCCGGATCGAGTGCTGGCCAGCACGGCTGCCTTTTAGTGCCTTGAGGCGGTTCGCCGGAGGCACCCTGAGATCGTCGAGAGCCGCTGCGGCATGGATCATTTGAAGCTTTCGGCGCGCCACCCTGACGAGATCGGCCGGAAAGCCTTTCCGAAACTGACCGTTGAAAACCGCTTCCGTCAGGGCGTTTTCGAAGCTCTTGATCACGAAAG
>JAFEFK010000383.1 GCA_018240625.1 Pseudomonadota bacterium | reverse complement strand
TGCACGATGGTTTCGGCGACGCCGAGACGCAGCACGCCGCGCGTCGCCGAGCGGTCGCTGACCGCCGCCACCATTTCGGACCGCAGGCCGATCAGCTTCTCCGCATAGACCATCATCTGCCGTCCGCTGGGCGTGGGCGAGGCCATGCGGCGGTCGCGCTGCAACAGCCGCACGCCCATTTCGCGCTCGAGCTGCGCGATGCGTTGGGAGATTGCAGGCTGCGTGGTGTTGAGCTTTTGCGCCGCGCCCCGGAAGCTGCCGAGATTGACGACCCAGAGGAAGGTTTCGATGGCCTTGAAGTCGGTCATGGACGCGGGGCTCCTCAGGTCGATAACACAGATTTATCGATTTCGATTAAAAAGCACGATTAGACATTATGGTAGACCTGTGTGCCCAATGCTGTCGAGAAAAATGGAAAACGGGATGGGATCGATGAGCGGCGTCGCGAGAGCTGAGCGGGCGCTTGATGTTGTGGAGTCGCCGAGCGTGGCCGCGCGGCGCGCCTGCCGCGCTGGCAATGCGGCGACCACTGCGGGGATCGCACCCGGCTACGTTCAGGGCAATCTTGCGATCCTGCCGGAAAAGCTCGCCTCGGCATTTCATCGGTTTTGCCAGCTCAATCCGAAGCCATGCCCGATCATCGGTATGTCGGATGTGGGCAATCCCAAAATTCCCGCTCTCGGCCTCGACCTCGATATCCGCACCGATGTTCCGCGTTATCGCGTATGGAAGGACGGCGAAGTGATCGAAGAGCCGACCGACATCATGTCGCATTGGCGCGATGATCTCGTCGCCTTCGTGATCGGTTGTTCGTTTTCCTTTGAAGAAGCGCTGCTTGCCGACGATATTCCGATCCGCCATATCGAGCAGGGCGTGCGCGTTCCGATGTACCGCACCAATATAGCCTGTGCGTCCACCGGGCCGTTTGCCGGGCCGATGGTGGTGTCGATGCGGCCGCTGAAACCGGCGGATGCGATTCGCGCCGTGCAGATCACTTCACGCTTTCCATCGGTGCATGGCGCACCGGTTCATTTGGGATTGCCGCAGTCGATCGGTATCGCCGATATCGCGAAACCGGATTACGGCGATCCGGTGCCGATCGCGGCTGACGAGATTCCCGTGTTCTGGGCCTGCGGCGTCACGCCGCAAGCGGTGATCGCAGCAGCGAAGGTGCCGTTTGCCATCACGCACGCGCCCGGACTGATGCTCGTCACCGATCTAAAGAACAAGCACCTTGCCGTTCTTTGAAGCTTTATTCTAACGTCAATCGGCGCGACAAAACGACAAGCCGAAACAAACAAGCATCCCCACACGATCGACCGCAGGAGAGCGACTACCATGACCATCACTCGCCGAAACGTATTGCTTGGGGGCGCTGCCTCCGCCGCGCTGATCACCACCGCGGCCCGCGCGCAGACCAAGGAAGTGGTGATTGGTGTGATCTATCCGCTGTCCGGCGCCAGCGCGCAGATTGGCGTCGATGCCCAGCGCGCATTCGAGACCGCGGCCGACATCATCAACAACAAGTACGATTTCGATCTGCCGCTGGCGCGGGAGGAGGGGCTTCCCGGACTCGGCGGCGCCAAGATCCGCCTCGTGTTCGCCGATCACCAGGCCGATCCGCAGAAAGGGCGCGCCGAGGCCGAACGCCTCATCACCCAGGAGAAGGTGTGCGCCATCATCGGCACCTATCAGAGCGCGGTGGCCGTCACCGTCAGCCAGATCTGCGAGCGCTATCAGATTCCGTTCCTGTCGGCCGACAATTCCTCGCCGAGCCTGCATCGTCGCGGCCTGAAGTTCTATTTCCGCCCTGCGCCGCACGACGAGATGTTTTCCAAGGCGATGTTCGATTTCTTCGATGCGCTGAAAAAGAAGGGCCAGAAGATCGAGACGCTGTCGCTGTTCCACGAAGACACCATTTTCGGCACCGACTCCGCCAACGCGCAGCTCGCGCTGGCCAAGGAGCGCGGCTACAAGGTGGTCGCGGACATCAAATATCGCGCCAATTCGCCATCGCTGACCGCCGAAGTGCAGCAGCTCAAGGCGGCCGATGCGGACGTGCTGATGCCGTCGAGCTACACCACCGACGGCATTCTGCTGGTCAAGACCATGGCCGAGCTTGGCTACAAGCCCAAAGCCATTGTGGCGCAGGACGCCGGTTTCTCGGAGAAGGCGCTGTACGACGCGGTGGGAGACAAGCTCGAAGGCGTGATCTCGCGCGGCAGCTTTTCGCTCGATCTCGCGGCCAAGCGGCCGATGGTCGGCGCGATCAACGAGATGTACAAGAAGCGTTCGGGCAAGGACTTCAACGACTATTCGTCGCGCCAGTTCATGGGCCTGATCGTGATGGCGGACGCCATCAACCGCGCGAAGTCAACCGACGGCGAGAAGATCCGCGAGGCGCTGGCGGCCACCAACATGCCCGGCGATCACACCATCATGCCCTGGAAGGACGTCAAGTTCGATGCGCAGGGCCAGAACGACGACGCCGATCCCGTTCTGCTGCAATACGTCGGCAAGAAGTTCGTCACCATCTTCCCGCCGCAGGCGGCGGTGGCCGAAGCGATCTGGCCGATGAAATAATCTCCGTCATTGCGAGCTCGCGACAAAATTGGCTTTTGCCAATTTTGCGCAGAGCGAAGCAATCCAGCCTTTCTTCAGGAGTCTGGATTGCTTCGTCGCTGAAGTTCCTCGAAGACGAGGAACTGAGCTCCTCGCAATGACGGCATATTTGGTGCAGCGTCGTCCCCGCGAAGGCGGGGATCCATACGTCGAGGATTTTCAGTTTGATTTGTTCCTCACGTTTCCCGCTTCCAAGCGACGCTCGTGGTTATGGGTCCCCGCCTTCGCGGGGACGAGCGGCAACGGAGTATCAGGCGTGACAGCCGAAACCATTATCCAGAGTCTGGCGAGCGGCCTTTTGATGGGGCTGCTCTACGGTCTCATTGCCGTCGGCCTGTCGCTGATCTTTGGTCTCATGAACATCGTCAACTTCGCCCATGGCGAATTCCTGATGCTGGCGATGTATGCGGCATTTTTTCTGTTCGCGTACTTTGCCATCGATCCGCTGCTGGCGATGCCGTTCGTGGCAGCGGCGATGTTCATATTCGGCGCGGCGATCTATCTCCTGATCGTCCGCTTCGCCATGCGCGCGAAAACCAACGTCGGCATGGTGCAGATCTTCGCCACCTTCGGCCTCGCTATCGTCTTGCGCGGCCTGGCGCAGTACTTCTTCACGCCGGACTATCGCAGCATCACCCACTCCTGGCTCGGCGGCAAAACGATCTCGATCGGAGGCATTTTCCTGCCGGTGCCGCAACTGGTCGGCGCCGGATTGTCGATCCTGGCCTTTGGCGCCCTCTATTTCTTCATCAAGCGCACCGATTTCGGGCGCGCACTGGAAGCCACCCGTGAGGATGCAGGCGCGGTGGCGCTGGTCGGGATCGACCAGAACCGCGTGTTTGCGCTCGGTTGGGGTCTCGGTTCTGCGCTGGTCGGGCTCGCCGGCGCCATCATGGCGACCTTCTTCTACATCTATCCCGACGTTGGCGCCTCGTTCGCCTTGATCGCCTATGTCGTGGTCGCGCTCGGTGGCTTTGGCAGCGTGTTCGGCGCCTTTGCCGGCGGCATCCTGGTCGGATTGGTTGAAGCGTCGACCGCGCTGATCATGCCGCCGTCGCTGAAATCGGTCGGTATCTATGCGGTCTATCTGCTGGTGGTCTTCATCCGCCCGCGCGGCTTGTTCGGATCGATCTGATGCAGGACATCACCCACGCCCAACGCCGCCGCCGCGACCTGATCATTGCTGCCGTGCTGATCGCGGTTGCTGCCTGCGTGCCGATGTTCGTCAAGGACGTCTATGTGCAGAACATCATGGTGCTGACCCTGATGTATGCCGCGTTGTCGCAGAGCTGGAATATTCTCGGCGGTTATTGCGGGCAGATATCGCTCGGACATGCGCTGTATTTCGGGATCGGCGCCTATACGACCGCGATCCTGTTCACCAAATTCGGCATCTTGCCGTGGTTCGGCATGCTGATCGGCGGTTTCATCTCGGCGGCGATCGCGCTGGCGCTCGGTTACCCGACCTTCCGCCTCGGCGGGCACTACTTCGCCATTGCGACCATCGTCATCGCAGAGATCGCGTTTCTGCTGTTTCTCAATTGGGACTGGGCCGGTGCCGCGCTCGGCATCGATATCCCGGTGCGCGCGGATAGCTGGCTGAAATTCCAGTTCACCCGCAGCAAGCTGCCGTACTTCTATTTTGCGCTGGCTTTCGCCGCAGTCGCGTGGCTCGTCACGTGGTGGCTGGAGAATTCCAAGTGGGGTTACTGGTGGCGCGCCGTCAAGGACAACTCGGAAGCCGCGGAAAGCCTCGGCGTCGTGGTGTTCAAGTCCAAGATGGGCGCGGCGGCGATCTCCGCGTTCCTCACCGCCATCGGCGGCGCCTTTTATGCGCAATTCGTCTCCTATATCGACCCCGAGAGTGTGATGAGTTTTCAATTCTCGCTTCTGATCTCGCTGCCGGCGGTGCTCGGAGGCATCGGCACGCTGTGGGGCCCGCTGTTCGGCGCGGCGATCCTGATTCCGGTGACGGAACTGACACGCTCGTTCATCGGCGGCTCTGGACGCGGCGTCGATCTGATCGTGTACGGCAGCTTGATCATGGCGATCTCATTGATGCGGCCTGACGGCCTGCTCGGGCTCTTTTCGCGCAAGCGCAAGAAGGAGGCTGTGCGATGACGGCGCTGCTCGAAACGCGCGGCGTCTGGCAACGCTTCGGCGGCCTCGTCGCCAATTCCGACGTGTCGATTTCCGTCGGCCGCGGCGAGATCGTCGGACTGATCGGCCCGAACGGCGCGGGCAAATCGACGCTGTTTAATCTGATCGCGGGCGTGCGTCCGCCGACCCAGGGCACCATCTGGCTCGATGGAGAGGATATCACCGCGACACCGGCGACGGAGCGCTGCCGCCTCGGCATTGGCCGCACGTTCCAGGTGGTGAAAAGTTTTGAGACCATGACGGTGATCGACAACGTCATCGTCGGCGCGCTGGTGCGCACTACGGTGATGCGCGAGGCGCGGCGCAAAGCATTCGAGGTGCTGGAATTCACAGGTCTTGCGGCGCGCGCGGATGTGCCTGCTTCCGAACTGATCCCGTCGGAGAAGCGGCGGCTCGAGGTCGCCCGCGCGCTCGCCACTGAACCGAAACTGTTATTGCTTGACGAAGTTCTCACCGGTTTGACGCCGCTCGAGGCGCAGACCGGCGTCGAATTGGTCCGCCGCGTGCGCGAGACCGGCGTAACAGTGCTGATGGTCGAGCACGTTATGGAGATCGTGATGCCGCTGGTCGATCGCGCCATCGTGCTCGATCTCGGCAAGGTGCTGGTCGAGGGCAAGCCCACCGATATCGTGCGCGACCCGAAAGTCATTTCAGCCTACCTTGGGGATCGTCATGCTGTCGGTTCGTGACGTCACCACCGCCTATCAGGGGCTTGTTGCGATCTCGGGAGTCTCCATCGAAGTCGCCAAGGGCGAAGTCGTCTGCGTTGCCGGCGCCAATGGCGCGGGCAAGTCCACCTTGCTGAAGACTATCGCCGGCGCCGAGCGGCCGCGCAGCGGCTCGGTGACATTCGACGATCAGCGTATCGACGGAATTGCACAGCACCTCATTACTGCGCGCGGCATCGCTTACGTGCCGGAGAACCGCCGGCTGTTTCCGAGCCTGACGGTGCATGACAACTTGCGGCTCGGCAGTTACCTCTACCGGCGCGAAACCAATCGCGACGAGCCGCTGGCGCTGGTGTTCAAGCTGTTTCCGCGGCTGTCGGAGCGGCTCGCGCAACTGGCCGGGACGCTGTCCGGCGGCGAGCAGCAGATGCTGGCGATCGGGCGGGCGCTGATGACCCGGCCGCGACTGTTGATGCTCGACGAGCCGTCGCAAGGCATCATGCCAAAACTGGTCGACGAGATCTTTCAGGCGGTGCTGGAAATCCGCAAGACCGGTCTGACCGTGCTGATCGTCGAGCAGCGCATGGCCGAAGTGCTGGAGATCGCCGATCGCGCCTACATTTTGCAGACCGGGCGGTTGCTGATGCAGGGACCGGCAGCGGAGATTCGGACCAATCCGGATGTGCGGAAAGCTTATCTGGGGTTGTGACATTTACTCCCGCCGTCATTGCGAGGAGCTCAAGGGCGATGCACGGCATCGTCCCGACAGCGACGAAGCAATTCAGTCCTTGCTTCGTGGCCTTCTGGATTGCTTCGCTTTCGCTCGCAATGACGACTGTTAATGCCCATGTTCCGGCAACGTCAGGCCAAACACCTTCGTCAAGTCGGCGACTTGCGCGGGTGACAGATGCCGCGGGTTAAGTCCGCGCAACAGCAGATAAAGCTTCGCGGTTTCCTCGAGTTCTTCCATGGCGAACACGGCAGCTTCGAGCGTGTCGCCCGCGACCACCGGGCCATGGTTGGCGAGCAGCACCGACGAGTATTTCCCGGCAAGGCCCTTGATGGCATCGGCGACGGCGGGGTCGCCGGGTCGATAATAGGGCACGAGCGCCGTCGCGCCGCACTTCATCAGATAATAAGGTGTCATCGGCGGCAACGCGGCGCGCGGGTTGATCTCGGGCAGCATCGACACGGCGACCGAATGGGTCGAATGCAGGTGAACCACTGCTTGCGCTGCGCTGCGGGTCTCGTAGAGCGCGTTATGCAGCGGCACTTCCTTGGTCGGCGCACCACCGGAGACAAGACGGCCGCTGGCGTCGAGCTGGGACAGCCGGGCCGGATCGAGAAAGCCCAGCGAAGCGTTGGTCGGCGTGACCAGCCAGCCGCCGTCGTCGAGTCTCACGCTGATGTTGCCCGAGGAGCCCGGCGTCAGGCCGCGCTCGAACAGCGAGCGGCCGAACCGGCAGATATGTTCGCGAAGCTTGCTTTGGTTCATTTGGCTCACCTTCGCGGTCTTTTCTCACGCTTTGGCAGCGCGGCCAAGCCATGGTACGGAATTGAAAAGCATAAACCGGGAAACGCTACATGACTGAATCCAGACAACGTGTCGCGGTCGTCGGCCTGGGCTCGATGGGATTCGGCATGGCCACATCCCTGAAACGGGCGGGCTTCGATGTGGTCGGCTGCGACGTCATGGCCGGCGCGGTCGAGAAGCTCATGGCGCTCGGCGGCGGCGGCGCGGCGACTCCGGCGGAGGCTGCGAAGGATGCCGCCATCGTGGTCAGCGTGGTGGTCAACGGCGCGCAGACCGAAGCCGTGCTGTTCGGCAACGACGGCGCGGCGAAAACCATGGCGCCGGGGGCGGTCTTTATCTCATCCGCCACCATGGACCCCGATGTGGCGCGGCGGCTCGCCAAA
The DNA here is from genome assembly GCA_018240625.1 of Pseudomonadota bacterium. Taxonomy (GTDB): domain Bacteria; phylum Pseudomonadota; class Alphaproteobacteria; order Rhizobiales; family Xanthobacteraceae; genus Nitrobacter. Next base: position 3,202 of record JAFEFK010000383.1, on the reverse strand, counting down.
CAGCTCGAGGCGACTGGCCGTCATTATCTCGACGCGCCGATCTCGGGTGGCGCTCAACGCGCGGCGCAGGGCGAACTCACGATTCTCGCCTCCGGCAGCGCGGCGGCTTTCACGAAAGCGCGGCCGGCCCTCGATGCCATGGCGGCCAAACTCTACGAACTCGGCGATGCCGCCGGGCAGGGCGCCGCGTTCAAGATGATCAACCAGTTGCTCGCGGGCGTGCATATCGCCGCAGCCAGCGAGGCGATGGCTTTCGCCGCGAAGCAGGGCCTTGATCTGCGCAAGGTCTATGAGGTGATCACGGCCTCCGCCGGAAATTCCTGGATGTTCGAGAATCGCATGCCGCATGTGCTGGATGGCGACTACACGCCGCGCAGCGCGGTCGATATTTTCGTCAAGGATCTCGGGATCATCCAGGACATGGCGCGCACGGCAAAGTTTCCGGTGCCGGTCTCCGCGGCGGCGTTGCAAATGTTCCTGATGACATCGGCGTCCGGCATGGGGCGCGACGACGACGCATCGGTGGCGCGCATGTATGCCCGGGTCACGGGAACGACGTTGCCGGGTGACAAAACCTGAGCTGTCATTGTGAGCGAAGCGAAACAATCCAGTTGTTCTCATAAAGACTGGATTGCTTCGTCGCTGAAGTTCCTCGAAGACGAGGAACTGAACTCCTCGCAAATGACGGAAATCGATAAGACTCAAGGGAAGACACGATGCCCCGTTTCGCCGCCAATCTCAGCATGATGTTCACCGAGGTGCCGTTCCTCGATCGCTTCGAGGCCGCGGCGAAAGCCGGCTTCACCGCGGTGGAATTCTTGTTTCCTTACGATCATCCTGCCGAAGAGGTTGGCAAACGGCTGAAAGACAACGGCCTGGCGCAGGCGCTGTTCAATCTGCCGCCCGGCGATTGGGCCGCTGGCGAGAAGGGCTTTGCAGCGCGCCCCGGCAAATTCGAGGAGTTACAGAACAGCCTTCACACGGCATTGCCCTATGCGAAGGCCACCGGCGTCAAACGGCTGCATCTGATGTCGGGGCTGGCTGATCGTCACGATCCCGGGGCGGTCGACGCCTTCCGCAAGTCGGTGACTTACGCCGCCGAATTCTTCGCGCCCCACGGCATCGATGTCGTGCTCGAACCGCTGAACATGCGCAACACGCCGGGCTATTTCCTGAATGACTTCGGCTTTGCGCGCGACCAGATCGTCGGTCTCGGGATTCCAAATCTCAAATTGCAATTCGACATCTATCATTGCCAGATTTTGCATGGCGACGTGACCATGCGGATGCGTGAGATGATGCCGGTGATCGGCCATATCCAGATCGCCAGCATTCCCAGCCGCAACGAGCCAGACGGTGAAGAATTGAACTATCCCTTCCTCTTCGAGGAGTTGGATCGGCTTGGTTACAAAGGTTTTGTCGGCTGCGAATACAATCCGCGCGGCAAAACGACCGATGGACTGGGCTGGTTCAAGCCGTATGCGGGAGTAAAGCCGTGACATTGGCGCTGGGCTGTATAGCCGACGACTACACCGGCGCGTCGGATCTTGCCAACACGCTCACCCGCTGCGGGCTGCGGACGGTGCAAACCATCGGCGTGCCGTCGGATGATCTCAAGTTGCCGGAAATCGATGCGGTGGTGGTCTCGCTCAAGAGCCGCTCGATCGCCGCAGATGACGCGGTCGCCAAATCGCTCGCTGCCGAAAAGTGGATGCGCGGACGGGGCGCGCAGCATGTGCTGTTCAAGATCTGCTCGACATTCGATTCCACCGACGCGGGTAATATCGGTCCGGTCATGGATGCGCTGCGCGCTGAATCCGGCGACGCCATCGTACTGGTGACGCCGGCGTTTCCCGCAACCGGCCGCACGGTCTATCAGGGCAACCTGTTCGTCGGATCGGTGCCGTTGAACGAGAGTCCGCTAAAAGATCACCCGCTTAACCCGATGCACGACTCGAATCTGGTTCGGGTGCTGGCACGACAGAGCAGGACGCAAATCGGCCTCGTCGATCTCGCAACCGTGACCCGCGGCGCCGATGCGGTTCGCGCCCGGCTTGCGGACTTCGCAAAGCAGGGGGCAGGTGCTGCGATCGCCGATGCGGTGTTCGATCGCGATCTCGAAACCATCGGTGCGGTTGCGATCGGCTACCGGCTTTCTGTGGGCGCCTCGGGAATCGGGCTGGGACTTGCCCGCGCACTCATCTCATCCGGCAGGGTGAAAGCGTCGGCTGGTACGGAACGTGGCAACGCGGTCGGCGGTTCGGCCGCTTGCCTTGCCGGCAGTTGCTCACAAGCGACGCTTGGCCAGATCGCGAAGGCCGAGCAGGTCATGCCCGTGCTGCATCTCGATCCGGAGAGGGTGATTGCGGATTCCGGCGAAACCGGCCGAGCGCTTGCGTGGGCAAAAGAGCGGATCGGCAAGGGGCCTGTCCTGATTGCCTCGAGTTCGACGCCGGATCAGGTGGCTGCCTTGCAGGCCCGTCATGGAAGGGACGCCGCGGGCCACGCCATCGAACAGGCGATGGCCGATCTGGCGGAGGGGCTGGTTCAATCCGGCGTCCGCCGGCTGGTGGTCGCGGGTGGGGAGACCTCAGGTGCAACCGTCGATCGTCTCGGGATTCCCGGTTTTCTGGTGGGCGCGGAAATCGCCGCCGGCGTGCCGGTGCTGCGCGCGGTCGGTGCCCAAGAGGGCGATATGCTTTTGGCGCTCAAATCGGGCAATTTCGGCGGCCCCGACTTCTTCAGCGACGCGTTAAGGCTGATGCCCTGAGGTCGCGGGCCGCAGCCCCGGCCGTCAAGCCGGACGGAACGTTATTGCGGGAACTGTCCGATTTAACCAATTGGGTGGTTCAAGCAAACTTCCATCTGCGCGCCCGTACGATTCGTGCTTTAAGGCTGCTCAACTCATCGTGATGGGCTGATCTCGCGGCCTGAGGAGGCGCAAGTCTTGCTCGTCTGATAAGGAGAGGCCCGCCTTTCAGCGGGCATTTCGTCCGCGGTTGTCTGGCCGGGTTGGGAACGTCGTCAAGATGGTATCGCTGGTTCGTATCGCGCTGACCCGACCCTATACGTTCGTGGTTTTGGCGCTGCTCTTATTGATCATTGGTCCGCTCGCGGCGCTGCGGACGCCGACGGATATTTTTCCGAACATCGGTATCCCCGTCATTGGCGTTGTCTGGTCCTATACCGGCCTGCCGCCGGA
>JAFEFK010000382.1 GCA_018240625.1 Pseudomonadota bacterium | reverse complement strand
CATAACGCGAAGCGGATAACCGCTCTGGATGATGTGAATTCGTGCCAGCGCCCGCCACGTCCCTCCGACCGCATAAAATATGCGGCCACGGCCCGCTTTCAGCGGCGTCGAACCTGCGAGTTCGGTTTTCACGATCCGCTCGGCACGTTTCAACGACTTCTTCGAGGCATCCTGCAACGCGAGGCTGCCGAGCGGCAGCGTGACGCCGCGACGAACGCGATGGCCGCGCACGTCCGTCAGTTCCAGCGAACCGCCACCGAGGTCGCCGACGATCCCGTCCGGCTTGTGCACCCCGGACACCACGCCCAGCGCTGCCAAGTGCGCCTCGCGCGGCCCCGACAGGATCTCCACCGGCACGCGGCAAATGCGCTCAGCCTTGGCGATGAAGTCCGCGCCGTTCGTGGCATCGCGGCAGGCCGCGGTGGCGATGGCGTAAACGCGCCCGACCTTCATCACCTTGCACAGCGCATGAAAGCGCCGCAGCGATGTCAGCGCCTTGGCGACCGCATCCGCTGCAAGCAGGCCGGTGGATTGCACTTCACGACCCAGCCCGCACAACGTCTTCTCGTTGAAGATCGAAACGAGGCTTCGTTCCAGCGCTTCATAGACGACGAGGCGGACGGAATTGGAGCCGATATCGATGACGGCGACGCTGGAGGCCGGCTTGCCCAATCGCGGATATTTTCGCACGGGATCCTTACGCTGGCGGCTGCCGCTCTGCACGACGCGTGAGGCGGCGCGGCGAAGATTCCTTGAGCGACTTTCCACGGCCAGACAAACTCGGATTCGTCATGAAGTAATTGTGCAGGTTGAAGGGCTCTTCGCCCTTCGCGGCCTTCATACGCGTTGACGATCCATCCGGCAACAACTGCCAGCTCTGCTCGGTATCCTTCAGATTCGCAACCATGATCTGCTCGAGAACCTGCTGATGAACCGTGGAATTTTGCAACGGACACAGCACTTCAACGCGCCGGTCGAGGTTGCGCGGCATCATGTCCGCGGACGAGATATACACAGCCGCCTTCGGCCCGGGCATGCTTTGCCCCATTCCGAAGCAGTAGATTCGGCCGTGTTCCAGGAACCGGCCAATAATCGATTTGACGCGGATGTTCTCCGACAGACCGGGAACTCCCGGCCGCAGGCAGCATATGCCGCGCACGATCAGTTCCACCGTCACACCAGCCTGAGACGCCTCATATAATGCATCGATAATATCGGGATCGACCAGCGCATTCATCTTCATCCAGACCGCGGCAGGCTTGCCATGGCGAGCGAAGTTGGTCTCGCCGCGAATGTGATCGATGATCCGGTTGCGCAAGGTCAGCGGCGACACTGCCATCTTTTCGATGTCGCTAGGCTCTGCGTAACCCGTGATGTAATTGAACACGCGCGCGGCATCGCGGCCGATGATGGGATCCGACGTGAAGTACGACAAATCGGTGTAAATGCGCGCGGTCACCGGATGATAGTTGCCGGTACCGGTATGGACGTAGGTCGTGAGACTGCCGCCTTCGCGGCGAACCACCAGCGAAAGCTTGGCGTGGGTTTTCAGTTCGAGGAAGCCATAAACCACCTGCACGCCGGCGCGTTCGAGATCGCGCGCCCAGCGGATGTTGGCCTCTTCATCAAACCGCGCCTTGAGCTCAACGAGGGCTGTGACCGATTTGCCAGCTTCCGCAGCCTCTACAAGCGCCCGCACGACGGGAGAGTCGCGGGACGTGCGATACAGCGTCTGCTTGATCGCAACGACGTCGGGGTCGCGCGCGGCCTGCTGCAGAAATTGCACGACCACGTCGAACGACTCATAAGGGTGATGGACGATCAGGTCTTTTTGCCGGATCGCCGCGAAAATATCGCCGCCGTGATCGCGAACGCGTTCGGGATGACGCGGGACGTACGGTACAAATTCAAGATCGGGCCGATCGAGCCGCGTCAGTTGCGACAGTTCGTTCATGGCGAGAACGCCGTCCACCAGCAGCACTTCGTCGTCGGTGGTGGACAACGCTCGTTGTACAAACGCGCGCAACTCTGCCGGCATCGCGGCTTCGATTTCAAGCCGGATGACGGAGCCGCGCCGGCGGCGCTTCAATGCCGTCTCGAACAGACGGACAAGATCCTCCGCCTCTTCCTCGATTTCCAGTTCGGAATCCCGGATGACCCGAAATGCCCCCTGCCCCTTGACCGTATAGCCGGGAAACAGCCGGCCGATAAACAGGCTGGTCGCGCCCTCGATGGTGATGAGCCGGACCGCGCCATCCTTCTCAGCCGTCGGCAACCGGATGAAGCGATCGATCTTGCCGGGCATGCGGATCAGGGCATTCATCGGCTTGCCGTCGGAGACGCGCGCAAGATGCAAGGCGATGGTGAAGCCGAGGCTTGGGATGAACGGGAACGGGTGCGCCGGATCGATCGCCAGCGGCGTCAGCAACGGGAAAATATTGTGGAGAAAGTGATCCGCGATCCAGGCCCGCTCGGCCTTGGTGACGTCCTTACCATCGATCAGGACAATACCGACCTCGGCCAGCGTCCCACGGAGATCGCGCCAGATCGCCTGCTGGTCGATCGCGAGCTTCGAGACGGTGTCATTGATGGCAACCAACTGCTCGGACGGCGTCAGACCATCCGGGCTGCGTTCGGTAATCCCCTCCCGCACCTGCGCCTTGATGCCGGCGACACGGACCATGAAGAACTCATCAAGGTTATTGGCGGAAATCGACAGGAAGCGGACCCGTTCAAGTGCCGGATGGCCGGGATTGACCGACTCCTCGAGCACCCGCCGATTGAAATGCAGCCAGGACTGCTCACGGTTGATGAATCGTTCCGGGTTGGTCCGGATCCCGGAGTCGGGCTCCGGATCTATTTTTTTGTCTTCAATAACAACAGCTTGAGCGGCTTCCATTGATGTATTGGTCCATCTCTCATCGGAACGCGACCGCGACCGCGCCAGCAATGGCAAACCATGTGCCAGCTCAATGACGTTTCAATGACATTGACGTTCCAGCGGACCCGCACGTCAAGATGCGGCGAGAGGTATCGCTCGGCCGAAATCGCCGGTTTTCAGTCGGCGGCCCGCAACAATTCGGCGGCAAGCGCACGTGTCACCGGCCTGCCAAGCCGCAAGGCTTCTGCGTCAAGATGTTCGACCGCCTGACGCGCGGCGGCGAATGACCGCTCAATCCGCGTCGCGAGAAAACTGACGACGGTCTCGTCGATGTTCATTTGGCGATCCGCGCAGAATTTGACAATCAGCGCGCGAAACAACTGATCGTCAGGCGGCATCAGCGTGACCACGGGCACGGCACGAAGCCGCGAACGAAGATCGCGCAGCTCGACCTCGAAGGCGACTGGAGATAAACGCGCCGTAACGAGAACAAATGTGCCGTCTTCGCGTGCGAGATTCAACAAGTGAAACAGCGCGTGCTCGTCAAAGCTTTGCGGGTTGAGATCCTCGACGACGAGCGCTCCCGTTGCCAGCGCACCGGGCACCGCCGGCGCCGTCAGCGCGTGCGCACTGATCGAGCGCGCACCGGCAGCCTCGGCCCAGATTGTCGCCAGATGGCTTTTGCCGCAACCTTCGGGACCAACGAGCAGCATGATCCGGTTCGGCCACTCCGGCCAGCTGTCGATCAGCGACAGCGCTGCTGCATTCGCTGGTCCCTCCAGGAAATTGTCACGCGAGAAACTTTCCGCATGCGGCAGCGCGAATGCCAACTGACGAGGTTGTAGGCGGCCTGCCACACAGTCACTCCATGCCAAAACAGCCTTGCGCGTCATCGAGCGATCTCAGGTTTGCTCGATGGTACTCATATGGCGCACCCACTCGACGAGATAGAAGGAGACCGAAAGCAAGGTCAAGACCGCGACGATCACCATCAGAATAACCTCGTAGGGCGAGGACTTGAAACCAAAGCCGAGCGCTGCCAGCACCAGCGCTGCGAACGCAACCTGCGCCACGGTGTTGAGTTTCGAGACCATCAGCGGTTTCATCGGGATCGGCTTGCCGAACACCCACGACACGATCACCGCACCTACAATCATGATATCGCGGGAGACCACCAAAATCACAACCCAGCGCGGAACCGCGCCCCAGACGCCGAGCGACACATAGATTGAGACCAGCAACGCCTTGTCGGCCAGCGGATCGAGCAGCGCCCCCAACTCACTGGCCATGTTGAAACGCTTGGCGAGAAACCCGTCTACCGCGTCGCTGACGCCCGCGATGACAAAGATCGCGAAGGCGATTTCCATCTCATTGGCGGCGATAGCCCAGACAATGATCGGCACCAGCAGGATGCGGCCGAGCGTAATAATATTCGGAATGCTCACGCGACGTTCCCGGCTCCCGCCCGTTTCCGCGCAAGACGCTCAGGATTTGAGGCTTTTGCGGTCCGGATCAACTCGTTGTCTACATAGTATATGCGGACAGGGCTTGCGAGCCATTGCGCGAGCCCGGAATCCCACGTAACCAGCCGGAAAATCTTCGGATCCGCGCATGACCGACAGCAAGAACGGCCTCACCTATGCCGATGCAGGCGTCGATATCGATGCCGGCAACCGGCTGGTCGACCTCATCAAGCCCATGGTGCGCGCTACCGCCCGCGCTGGCGCAGACGCCGAAATCGGCGGGTTTGGCGGACTGTTTGACCTGAAGGCAGCAGGCTTCCAGGATCCGGTTCTGGTGGCAGCGACCGATGGCGTGGGCACCAAGGTCAAGATTGCGATCGAGACCGGACTCCACGGGACCATCGGCATCGATCTCGTTGCCATGTCGGTCAATGATCTGGTGGTACAAGGTGCGGAACCTTTGTTTTTCCTAGACTATTTCGCTTGCGGCAAGCTCGATCCGGACGCAACGGCGGCAATCGTGGCCGGCATCGCCGAGGGCTGCCGGGAGTCCGGCTGTGCCCTGATCGGCGGCGAAACCGCTGAGATGCCGGGCCTCTACAAGGACGGCGATTACGACCTGGCTGGGTTCGCCGTCGGCGCGGCAGAACGCGGCACCTTGCTGCCCGGCCGTGACATTGCTGCCGGTGACGCAGTGATCGGGCTGGCCTCTTCAGGTGTCCACTCCAACGGATATTCGCTGGTTCGCAAGATCGTGGAAACGTCGGGCCTCGGCTTCGACGCCCCCGCGCCATTCGCGCCGGTCATGACACTCGGCGGCGCGCTGCTCACGCCGACCCGGCTCTATGTCAAATCATGCCTGCGCGCGATCCGCGAAACCGGCGCGGTGAAGGGACTTGCGCATATCACCGGCGGCGGCTTCACCGACAATATTCCGCGCGTGCTGCCGAAACACCTCGGCGTCCGCATCGACCTTTCCAGGTTGACGGTCCTGCCGGTGTTCAAATGGCTGGCGCACCAGGGCGGCATTGCCGAGCTCGAATTGCTGCGAACCTTCAATTGCGGTGTCGGGATGATCGCCATCGTGCGCCGCGATGCCATCGATCAGGTCCTGGACATTCTGACACAGGCCGGCGAAAGCGTCGCGCTGCTGGGCGACGTGATCGAGGCCGGCGGCGACAATCGTGTGATCTACGACAATCACCTCGATCTCGCGATGTAGGGCGGGATGAGATCATGAAACGCGTCGCTATTCTGATTTCCGGGCGCGGATCGAATATGACCGCGCTGGTCAAGGCTGCAAAAGCCGAGAATTTTCCGGCTGAAATTGTCGTCGTCATTTCCAACAAAGGCGATGCGGCAGGGCTTGAGAACGCAAAGGCTGCCGGCATCCCGACCCTGGTCATCGAAAGCAAATCCTTCGGCGGCGATCGCGCGGCATTCGAGGCGAAGCTGCAATCGGCATTGGATGACAACCGCATCGACCTGATCTGTCTCGGCGGGTTCATGCGGCTGTTCACAGCGGAGTTCGTCCAGCGCTGGCACGGACGGATGCTGAATATCCATCCGTCGCTGCTGCCGTCGTTTCCCGGCCTCGATCCGCACGGCCAGGCCTTGCGTGCCGGCGTGAAAATCTCCGGCGCGACGGTCCACTTCGTGATTCCGGAAACCGACGCCGGTCCCATCATCATGCAAGGCGCGGTCTCGGTTCGCAACGACGATACCGCGGAAACGCTGGCGGCGCGCGTGCTCGAGATCGAGCATCGCATCTACCCCGATGCATTGCGCCTCGTAGCATCCGGGGGCACCCAACTGGACGGCGACATCTGCAAGACATCGGCAAACGCCAGTCCGGACGATGCGCTGATCTCGCCTGAGGTAATCTAACCCGATCCAGGTCAGGCGGCGCGGGCTTAAGAGCCTTTCCGCTTCTGATGGAATCAGAAGCGGGGCTCTATGTTTTTGGTTTGACGCGTTTTCTTCGCGCGAACCGGTCGCCACTTCGCTCGAACACGCGATAGGTGCCGTTCTACACCGGCTGCTCGCTCGCCCGCATGCGGCTTCTACGCCAGATCGAGCCCGCAATCAGCACGATCGCCATTCCAAGCACGGAACACAGAATTTCGCCTCCTCCGCCGCCCGTGGCGAATTGCGGCGCGATGCCGAGCAACGCCAATAGTCCATCCACGCTAACCCCGAGTCCTCCGTTGAAGAAACGATGCAATTGCGGCGCGATCGCGGGATCGGTCGCGATGACATCGCCTGCGATCCAACCCAGCAACGCCGCCCCGGCCCATATCAGAAGCGGCATGCGTGTCAGCAGCGCCATAATAAGGGCGGCACCGGCGACGATCAGAGGCACGCTGATGGCCAGCCCGAGGACCAACAACGGCACGCTTCCGTTTGCCGCGGCTGCAACGGCAATGACGTTGTCGAGGCTCATGACGATGTCGGCGACGACCACAATTTGAACGGCGGCCCAGAGATGCTTGGCGGCGGTGACCCCCTCCTCGCTTTCGTCCTCCGGGACCAGGAGTTTGGCCGCGATCACAAGCAGCGCGAGACCTCCGACCAGCTTGAGGTAGGGCAACGCCATCAGCGTCGCGACGATTCCCGTGAAGATGATTCGGAGGATGACGGCGGCGGCCGCACCGAAAATCATGCCCCACAATCGCTGTCGCGGCGCCAGCCCGCGGCAGGCAAGCGCGATCACGAGCGCGTTGTCGCCAGACAGCAGGACGTTGATCCAGATGATTTCCCCGACAGCGAACCAGAAGGCCGGCTCATGAACCTCGCGCTGGAACTGGGCAACAAGCGATGCGATGGTCGAGAGGTCGAATACGTGGAGCACCCAGTTCATCGGGACCTTTCAGCCGTGCCGCGGCAAAAGCCCGCAGTACCACCGCAGATCGCTCTGCGGGATGCGACGAATTGGCCGACGTGGAGGCAAGTCGACAGGAACCGCGATCGCTCTAACCTCAATCGCCGGCGCGAGCCGTTTGAGGCGTTTCCGGCGCCCCCGCCTGAACGCCGGACGCGCTTGCCAACTTCGATCTACGCCAGATCGAGCCGACGATCAAAACACAGGCTGCTCCGAAGATTGAGCACAAGGATTCGACGAGGTCTTCGCTCAGGACAAAATGCGGCGCGATGTCCCACAGTTTCGAGGTGGCATCGAGATTAAACGAAATATGACCGTCGAGCAGCCGCGCCAGCAACGGCTGAACCGCCGGATCGGTCTCAATTACATCTCCTGCGATCCAGCCCAGCAAGGTCGCGCCCAGCCAGATCAGGATCGGGAAACGGTCGAGAATGACCATGATCAGCGCAGCACCAGCAACAATCATGGGAATGCTGACCGCCAGACCAATAATCAGCAGCGGAAGTTCGCCGTTCGCGGCGGCTGCAACCGCGATGACGTTGTCGAGACTCATGATGATGTCGGCAATGACGACGATCCGAACCGCGTGCCAAAGGCTCTCGCCCGCGGTAACGTCGTCACCCTCCCCTTCCGGTACCAGAAGCTTGGCGGCGATAAGCAGCAGCGCCAATCCGCCGACCAGTTTCAGATAAGGGAGCGACATCAACGTCGCGACGAT
>JAFEFK010000381.1 GCA_018240625.1 Pseudomonadota bacterium | reverse complement strand
GCATGACCGAAATTTGACCCACGGGTAAATTAATGTATCCTCTCGTAAATTGCATGCCGCAACTCTGCGGCCTTAATTGCGGATGGGATGCGACCATGAACAAGCATTTCAGCGATACAGGTTCGGAGCCGTTTTTGTCAGAACAGCAGCGCATGGTTCGCAACACGGCGCGCCAACTTGGACGGGATGTCCTTGCCCCAACTGCAGCCGAGCGTGATAGCACCTCGGCGTGGCCGACCGAGGAGCTGAGAGTTCTCGGCGCCCAGGGTTTCATGGGCATGACCGTCTCCGAGGAATACGGCGGCTCGGCATCTGGCTTTCTCGCCTATTGTCTCGCCATCGAGGAACTTTCCGCCGCCGACGGCGGGGTCGGAACGATCGTCCACGTTCACAATCTCGGCGCAGCTCATGTCATTGCGAAAAACGGCACTGCCGAGCAAAAGCAGCGACTGCTTCCTGCGCTTGCCTCCGGCGACAAGATCGGCGCCTTCCTGATTACCGAGCCGCAGGCTGGTTCCGAAACATCGGCACTTCGAACCTCGGCGCGCCGCGACGGCGATGATTTCGTGATCAACGGGACCAAGCAGTTCATCTCCAACGGCAGCGAGGCCGGCGTGGCGATCATCGTCGCGCGCACCGATCCGGGTGCAGGCAAGCGCGGCTTCACCACCTTCCTGGTCGAGCCGCCTGCAAAAGGCTACATCGTCAGTCGCATTGAGGAAAAACTCGGGCAGCGGACCGCGCATACCGCCCAGATCCAGCTCGACGACCTCCGCGTTCCCAAGGAAAACATCCTCGGCACGCTCGATTGCGGCTACGGCATCATGATGTCAGGTCTTTCCGACGGCCGCATCGCCATCGCTGCGCAGGCGGTCGGAATCGCGCAGGCGGCTCTCGAAGCAGCCATACATTATGCGCGCGAACGTGAGGTCGCAGGCAAACCGATCATGGAGCTGCAGGGCGTCAGCTTCGCTCTCGCCGACATGGCGGCGCAGGTCGATATCGCCCGACAATACTATATTCATGCCGCGCGCCTGCTCGAGGCCGGCCTGCCCTGCATGAAGGAGGCTGCCATCGCGAAGCTGTTCGCCAGCGAAATGGCCGAGAAAGTGTGCTCCGAGGCGCTGCAGATTCATGGCGGATACGGTTATCTGCGGGATTTCCCGGTGGAGCGTTACTGCCGCGATGTCCGCGTCTGCAAGATCTACGAGGGCACCAGCAACATCCAGAAACTCATCATCGCCCGCAATCTTTGACTTGCGATGGGTATTCGCGTTGATAAAAGCTGACCGAATCAGCTCAATTGTGCCGGGATCAGCGCTGCTGTTCTCGCAATGAAATTCTAGGAGTGGTGGTGTCTGGCCGTGACCGTCAGCTTGCCGCGTGGAACGACACCGTTCAGACCCGCGACCAGCAATTCAATCTGAAGCGAACCGCCTTGCTGAAAGAGGCGGCGCGCGCATTCAGCTCGCAAGGATATCATGCGACGTCGCTCGACGATGTCGCCAAGACGCTTGGCGTGACCAAGCCCGCGCTCTATTATTACATCAAGAACAAGCAGGAAATCCTGTTCGAGTGCCATATGCTGTCGCAGGATCTCGGCGATCGCGCGTTCGAGCACGCGTACAAGACCGGCAGGAACGGCCGTGAAATTCTGCTTTCGTTTGCGAAGGAATTCATCGAGTCGCACAACAGCGAGATCGGCGATTGCGCCGTCCTCGTCGAATTCCAGGCGCTCGATCCCGCCAACCGCAAGATCGTCGCCGCGCGCCGTGACAAGGCGCAGCATCAGATGCAGGCGATTATCGAGAAGGGCATGGCCGACGGCAGCATACGGCAGGTCGATCCAAAATTGACCGTGTTTTTCTTCATGGGTGCGGTCAACTGGATGGCACGGTGGTTCGATAAGGACGGACCGAAAAGCGGCGCGGAGATCGCGAAGGTTTTTACAGACCTTCTCGACCACG
>JAFEFK010000380.1 GCA_018240625.1 Pseudomonadota bacterium | reverse complement strand
GGGAAGCACGACCTTGTAATCTCAGTCCGGTGGTTTCGCCCGGTGGCCTCAACTCGCTAGCGATCCGGCCGGCCGCATGGTGCAGGGAATCGGGTATTTCCCGTTCCCGGAAGTTGTCGCACGTCGCGCACTCGAAAAGCTCACGCAGCAAACCGGTTGCTGAGTCGGACGTCACCCGCGCCGGTTTGGTTTTGTCCCGCATTTGGGGCAGGGCAGACGGTCCGCTGACGCTCGATGGGACATGGTTGCTCGCGCTGGATCAGGCGCAAGCAGTCCGGCTTACAGTCACCGAAGCTGCCGACCACGGAGCGGTGATGACTGGATCATGCAGCGGCGACAGGTGCGTGTGTGCCATTTGTGGACACACGGCTGCTCGAAAGAGCAGCACCGACCCGGCGCGCCAAATCAAACATTCCAATAATTTTTTCGGAGCGCCGCAAGCGAGCACGGTATTGGTTTGAAATTAAACCAGCGCTCTCAGCAAATTAGGCCACTTGGGGATCGAAACAGGCCAGCACCTATTTATCAATGAGAACATATTGCGAACGTAGAACAAATGATGTACATTGGTTCCATCTGATCATCCCCGGCGTCATTCGTTGTCCCCCCGGCGAATCCCGTTCATAAGGAGCGCGACCCATGCCTCAAGCTGCCCTGCGTATCGTCGAAGGTTCTTCCATGGACAAATCCAAGGCCCTGTCTGCCGCGCTCTCCCAGATCGAGCGCCAGTTCGGCAAGGGCTCGGTGATGAAACTCGGCAAGAACGACAAGTCGATGGACGTCGAGGTGATTTCCTCGGGTTCGCTCGGGCTCGATATCGCACTCGGGGTCGGCGGTCTGCCGAAGGGACGGGTGGTCGAGATTTACGGCCCGGAATCCTCAGGCAAGACCACGCTGGCGCTGCACTGCGTGGCCGAAGCCCAGAAGAAGGGCGGCATCTGCGCCTTCATCGACGCCGAACACGCGCTGGATCCGGTCTATGCCCGCAAGCTCGGCGTCAATGTCGATGAACTCTTGATCTCGCAGCCGGATCATGGCGAGCAGGCGCTGGAAATCGCCGATACGCTGGTGCGCTCCGGCGCGGTGGACGTGCTGATCGTCGATTCGGTAGCGGCGCTGGTGC
>JAFEFK010000037.1 GCA_018240625.1 Pseudomonadota bacterium | reverse complement strand
GGCGGGCGGTGGCGGCTTCGGCTGATCCGGCTGCGCATTGACGACGGTCGTTTGTGGATCTTTGCAGTCGGTCAACCAGACGTCATAGATCGGGTGCTCGATGCCGTGCAGGCCCGGGCTTGCAGCGAACATCCAGCCCGAGAAAATCCGCTTCACCTCGCCCTGAAGGGTGATCTCATCGACCTCGACAAAGGCGTCGGTATTGGCGGCCTCGGTCGCCGGGCGCGTGTAACAGGCGTCAGTCTTCACCCGCAGGGCGCCGAACTGCACGGTTTCGCCGACATCCTCGTCGAAATTGATGATGCGGCCCGTGATCTTGTCCAGTCCGGAGAAGACCGCCTTCTTGTTGATGACCTTCTGGGCCGGCGGCTCGGTAACGACCTCGTCGCCAGGCTGCAACGTCGCGGGTGCGGGCGGAGCCGCGCGCGGCGGATGCTGTCCGGGCGGCGGATTGGCCGAAGGCGGTGCGACCGCCGTGGCGGCCGGCGGCGCATTTTGCGGAACGACAGTGGTGCCCGGCGGAGGCGGCAGCGGCTGGATTTGAACCGGACCGGGCGGCGGTGCGCCCTGCCCCGGCGGCGGACGCATCGGTGCCGGGAGTACGCGCCCTTGCCGCGGCAAGTCCGGCACTTCTTCTTCGTCGTCCTCGGAAGGAGCGGCCTGTCCACGCGGAATAGCGCCCGGCGGCCGCGGCGCGGGATCCGAAAAGATATTGCCGATTTGCGCGCGCGCGGGCGGCGCGGCCGCAACGAGAACGGCGACCGCGAAGGCCGCACAACCGGCTATGAAAATGGTTCGAAGCATCTCGCGCGGCTTTATGGCTCGAATCAGGACCGGGACATTGTACAGATGTAGAGGCTCCAAGCCGCTCGCAGGTCCTCCGGTTAACACGCCGATTACGGCGGGGAAAGGGCGACTCTCCGATCCGGTCTGCGCGCGACTCAATACATCCCCTCTTGCCGCGACTGGTCAGGTCCCCTTCCAAATGGAATAGTCGCACCATGAACGGCCTCCGCGACTGCGCGGCAGATCGTCAGTGGTTGAAATCCGGACTCAACCGGATCAGAACAGGAAACGACAGGAATGGCCGATCATATTCGACTGGACGGAAAAATCGCCCTCGTGACCGGCGCGGCCGGCGTGATCGGAACGGCCACCATGCGGCTGTTGGCCGAGCGCGGCGCGCGCATTGCAGCCGTCGATCGGCAGGAAGGACCGCTCAAGGACGCGATCAAGGACCTGCCCGCCTCCGCGGACGCGCTCGCCATCACCGCCGATGTGACACAAGAGGACGAGGTCGCCGGCTACGTGCGCGCGGCGGTTTCAAAGTTCGGCGGCATCGACGTGTTCTACAACAACGCCGGCGTCGAGGGCGACATCAAGCCGATCGTGGACTATCCGCTGGAGAGCTTTCGCCGGGTCCTCGACGTCAACGTGGTCGGCGTGTTTCTCGGCATGAAGCATGTGCTGCCGGTGATGCTCAGGAAAAACAGCGGCAGTATCATCAACACCGCGTCGATTGCCGGGCTGATCGGCTCGCCCGCGATCGCCGTCTATAGCGCCAGCAAGCACGCCGTGATCGGTCTTACCAAAAGCGCGGCGCAGGAATGTTCAGGTACCGGCGTTCGCGTCAACTGCGTGTGTCCCGGCCTGATCGACAGCCGGATGCTGAGCGCCATCATCGACGGCCGCAATCCCGGCAATGCGCTC
>JAFEFK010000379.1 GCA_018240625.1 Pseudomonadota bacterium | reverse complement strand
GTTGAATCAGGATCGATCCCACGCCGCCCGCGCCGCCGATAATCAGCAAGGTTGCGGGATCCGATGTCGTGCTCCGCGCAACCCCGAGCCGGTCAAACAGCAACTCCCATGCGGTAATCGATGTCAGCGGCAACGCCGCCGCCTGCGTGAAGGACAGGCTTTTGGGTTTGTGGCCGACGATACGTTCGTCCACGAGGTGATATTCGGCGTTGGTGCCTTGACGCTGGATCGAGCCGGCGTAGTACACCTCATCCCCGGGCTTGAAGAGCGTGACGTCGGGACCAACCGCATCGACCACGCCGGCCGCGTCGTAGCCCAGAATCTTGGTTTCGCCCGCCGGCGGTGCGGCCCGCTTGCGAACCTTGGTATCCACGGGATTGACCGAGATCGCCTTTACGGCAACGCGGATATCGCGGGCTTTCGGTTCGAGCTTTGCGGCGTCGAAGTCGATCAGCGACTCCGCAGCCTCGACGGGTAGCGATTGTCTGTATCCGACGGCTTTCATGAGCCGGTTCTCCTAACGTTGAAACGCTGCCGACTACCTGAGCCCAAGGCTCCGAATTTGCAAGGCGAACGCCTGAACTTTCGCTCGCGCCGTAGCTGTCACGGCGACATAGGCAAACGACCGGTTCACAAAGCGGCGAGCGCCGCCCGACGCCGCTGTGGGCGTGCCAAAACAGGAACGAATCGCCTTCTATTGCGCAACCGAACCGCCTATATTCCGGCAGTTTTCCGAGAGGTCGCGATGTTCCGAATCAGTGCTTTGCTTGCGCCGGCTTTGTGCGCCCTTGTTCTATCCAGCAGCGTCAACCCGGCAGCAGCGCAGGAGCGGCGCGTTCCTTTATCGCCGACCGATATCCGGCTGTCGTACGCGCCGATCGTGCAGCGCGTGGCACCGGCGGTGGTCAATGTCTATGCGGCCAAGGTGATACAGAACCGCAATCCGCTTCTTGAGGATCCGATTTTCCGCCGCTTCTTCGGCGTTCCGGGCCAGCAGCCGGAACAGATGCAGCGTTCGCTCGGCTCGGGCGTGATGGTCGATCCATCGGGCCTTGTCGTGACTAACAATCACGTGATCGAGGGGGCGGATCAGGTCAAGGTCTCGCTGTCGGACAAGCGTGAGTTCGAGGCCGAGATTGTGCTCAAGGACAGTCGCACCGATCTCGCGGTGCTCCGGCTCAAGGACGTCCACGAAAAATTCCCGACTCTGGATTTTGCCAATTCAGATGAATTGCAAGTCGGTGATGTGGTGATCGCCATCGGCAATCCGTTTGGTGTCGGCCAGACCGTGACCCACGGCATCATCTCGGCGCTTGCGCGAACGCAGGTTGGCATTTCCGATTATCAGTTCTTCATCCAGACCGACGCGGCGATCAATCCGGGCAATTCCGGCGGCGCGCTGGTCGACATGACGGGCCGTCTCGCCGGCATCAACACGGCGATCTTCTCGCGCTCCGGCGGTTCACAGGGCATCGGCTTTGCTATTCCGGCCAACATGGTGCGCGTGGTCGTGGCGTCCGCCAAGAACGGCGGCAAAGCGGTCAAGCGCCCATGGCTGGGTGCGCGATTGCAGGCGGTGACGCCGGAGATCGCGGAAACCATTGGCCTCAAGGCGCCCACGGGCGCGCTCGTCGCCAATGTAAGCTCGGGAAGCCCGGCGGCGCGGGCCGGCCTCAAGCTGTCCGATCTGATTGTGTCGATCGACGGACAACCGGTCGAGGATCCCAATGCCTTCGACTATCGGTTCGCGACGCGTCCGCTTGGCGGTACGTCGCAGGTCGAAGTGCAGCGGGGCGGCAAACTGGTCAAACTTACGGTTCCGTTGGAGACCGCGCCGGATACCGGACGCGATGAGATTGTGATTACTGCGCGCTCGCCGTTCCAGGGCGCGAAGGTCGCGAATATTTCACCGGCGCTGGCCGACGAACTGCATCTCGATTCCGGTGTCGAGGGCGTGGTCGTTGCCGATCTGGCCAGTGACGGAACGGCGGCGAACGTTGGTTTCCAGAAGGGCGACATCATCCTGTCGGTCAACAACAAGAAGATCGCCAGGACGGCCGACCTCGAGCGAGCCGTGAGTGAATCCAGGCGGCTCTGGCGCATCACGCTGGTGCGCAATGGCCAGCAGATTCAGGTCACGCTCGGCGGATGAGCGCGATGCTTTCTTACCTCGCCCCGCGTGCGGGGAGAGGTCGGCGCATAGCGCCGGGTGAGGGGGCATCGAGACGTACCGGACATGGCTCGCGTTGTTTTAGTTTCCCCTCACCCCAACCCCTCTCCCCGCAAGCGGGGAGAGGGAGAAACACCGGACATGAACGCAAAACGCACAGCCTCCTCATCAAACCTGTTCGCCGCGGCAGGTCTGGAACGCGATGCGCCGCATCCGCTGCCGAACAGATTGCGCCCGCAGGCGCTGTCGGATGTGGTCGGTCAGGATCACATCCTCGGGCCTGACGGCGCGCTAACGCGTATGCTGGAGACGCGTACACTCGGCTCTCTGGTGTTCTGGGGCCCACCAGGTACCGGAAAGACAACGGTCGCGCGATTGCTGGCGGATGCCACCGCGCTGCATTTCGAACAACTGTCTGCGGTATTCTCCGGCGTCGCCGATCTGAAGAAGGCGTTCGATGCGGCCCGTGCGCGCCGTGAGATGGGGACGGGGACGCTGCTGTTTGTCGACGAGGTGCATCGCTTCAACAAGGCGCAGCAGGATTCGTTTCTGCCCGTCATGGAGGACGGCACCGTCGTTCTGGTCGGTGCGACCACGGAAAACCCGTCGTTTGAATTAAACGCGGCGCTGTTGTCGCGCGCGCGCGTGCTGGTGTTTCATTCACTGGACGCGGCTGCGATCGAGAAGCTGTTCGCGAATGCCGAAAAGGTTGAGGGCAGGGCGTTGCCGCTCGATGCCGAGGCGCGGGCGGTTCTGGTGCGCATGGCCGATGGCGATGGCCGGGCAGCGCTGACCCTGGTGGAGGAAGTCTGGCGCTCCGCGCGCGACGGCGAGATTTTCGATGCCGAGCAGGTGCAGGGCGTGTTGCAGCGCCGCGCGCCGATCTATGACAAATCCGCCGACGGCCACTACAACCTGATCTCGGCATTGCACAAGGCGGTGCGCGGCTCCGATCCGGATGCATCGCTGTACTATCTGGCGCGGATGATGGATGCCGGCGAGGATCCGTTGTTTCTCGCGCGGCGCGTGGTGCGAATGGCGGTCGAGGATATTGGCTTGGCCGATCCGCAGGCGCTTGTCATCGCCAACGCCGCCAAGGATGCCTACGACTTTCTCGGCCATCCGGAGGGGGAACTCGCCATTGCACAGGCCGTGATCTATCTCGCCACCGCGCCGAAATCGAATGCCGCTTACAAGGCATTTGGTGCGGCGATGCGTGCGGCGAAGGAGAACGGATCGCTGCTGCCGCCAAAACATATCCTGAATTCTCCGACCAAGCTGATGAAAGCCGAAGGCTACGGCGGCGGTTACGAGTACGATCACGATACGCCGGAAGGATTTTCCGGGCAGGACTATTTCCCGGAAGCCATGGGGCGGCAGACGTTCTACGATCCGCCGGATCGCGGGTTCGAGCGCGAGATTCGCAAACGCCT
>JAFEFK010000378.1 GCA_018240625.1 Pseudomonadota bacterium | reverse complement strand
TAACGCGAAAGAAAACGCCGCCCTGACTTAGCCGCCCCGGCTTAGCGGAAGAAAATGAACCAGAGCCCGCCGAGAATCAGAACAGCGAGACCGGTGCTGATCGTGAGAAGCGCAAGCACCGACGGGCCAGGTTCGGCCTGCCGTGCTTCCGTCGCGGTCTCCACGACCTGATCGTGTTCCTTTATTGCCATGCGCCTGCTCCTGCGATCCGCCGAGATTGCGCCCGGCATGCGAAGAGGCAACGCCGAATCTATTGCGATGTTCCCGGCCGCTTACCTGCGGTCAGGCGTCGCATCCGTATGCGCCGCGTGTCTGGGCGTTACGCGACTTCAAGAGCGACCGCCTGACGCCGCTCTTGAGCACAACTGTGGAGCATGCCGTAAACCTACTTCGGCAGCGTCACGCTGTCAAGGCTTATTTTCCTAGGAATATTAGCCGAAATGCCGGGCCGCCTATTTCAGCGAGCTGCTGATCGCACTGAAGCGGCCGCTGAGAGAGGTCCCAACACTGGTGACGGCCGCAACGATGGCGATGCTGATGCCGGTGGCAATCAGGGCGTATTCGATCGCGGTCGCGCCGGATTCGTTCCGCAGGAAATCCGACATGAGCTTTGATATCAGGCGCACCGCGAATTCTCCGTCGATGGCATGCGCGGCGGATCGTGCCCCGCGTCGGGCGAAAACTTAACGGCCAATAGTTACGGGGATGCTAAGCGAAGCACTCAACGAATGATTAAGACGAACGGCTAAATTCCGCACCTGCGCGCGAAAACGGCGGCAATGGGTTTGCCGCCGTCATCTCCGCCGACGGTGCCGAGGAACGCCTTCAGGCGGTCTTGATCCACACCGCCTTGACGTTGAGATATTCCTCGACGTGCTGCTTGCCGGACTCGCGGCCGTAGCCGCTCATCTTGTAGCCGCCGAACGGCACCGCCGGATCCATCGCCTGATAGCAGTTGATCCAGACCGAACCTGCGCGGATGGACTTGGCGAGCTTGTGCGCCTTGCTGACATCGCGGGTCCACACGCCGCTGCCGAGACCGAAGGTCGTCGCATTGGCGCGCTTGACCAGTTCATCGGTGTCCTTGAACGAGATCGCCGAGATGACCGGTCCGAAAATCTCCTCCTGCGCGATGCGCATGTTGTCCTGCACATTGGCGAACACCGTCGGCTGCACGAAGTAACCCTTCGACAACGCGCCTTCGGTCAGACGCGCACCGCCGGCGAGCGCTTTCGCGCCTTCCTTCTGTCCGATGTCGAGATAGCCGCTGACGCGCTCCATCTGCTGCGCCGATACCAGCGGCCCGATCTGCGTGTTCGGATCGAGGCCGTTGCCGACCTGCAGCTTCTTGCCGAATTCGGCGACGCGGCCAACGAATTCGTCGTAGACGTTCTGTTCGACGAACAGCCGCGTGCCGGCGCTGCAGATCTGTCCGGAATTTGCGAACACCGCCATCGCCGCGCCCGGCACCGCCGCATCGAGGTCGGCGTCACCGAATACGATGTCCGGTGACTTGCCGCCGAGTTCGAGCGAGACCCGCTTCAGATTTCCGGCCGATGCGCGAATGATGGATTGCCCGGTGACGTGCGAGCCGGTGAACGCGACCTTGTCGACATCGGGATGCTCGGCCAGAGCTGCGCCGGCAGTTTCGCCGTAACCGGGAACGACGTTGACCACGCCGGCGGGAATCCCCGCTTCCATGCAGAGTTCGGCAAGGCGCAACGAGGTGAGCGGCGCTTCCTCGGCGGGCTTCAGCACCACCGTGCAGCCGGTCGCGATGGCCGGGCCGATCTTCCAGACGGTCGCGGCCAGCGGGCCGTTCCAGGGAATGATCGCGCCGACGACGCCGATCGGCTCCTTCAGCGTGTAGGAGAAGATTTCACCCGGCAGCGAGTTCTCGATGGTCTCGCCATGCAGCGCGGTCGCCTGGCCTGCGTAATAGCGCAGCATGCCGAGCACGCGCAGCTTGTTGCCGCGCGTGCGGCTGATCGGTGCGCCCATGTCGAGCGTGTCGAGCTGCGACAGCTCCTCAAAATTCTTGTCGACGAGATCGGCAAGCTTCAACAGCAGGCTCTGCCGCTCGAACGGTTTGACCTTGCTCCACGGGCCTTCGAAGGCGCGGCGGGCGGCGGCAACGGCACGATTGATGTCCTCGGCGTCGCCCTCGGCGACAGTCGCGAGCAATTCGCCGGTCGCGGGATTGTGGGTCTCGAAGCGCTTGCCGGAGGCCGCGTCGACCCATTTGCCGTCGATCAGCATCTTCTTGTAGGAGCCGTCCGCATAGGGATGGCGGTTGATCTGGATTGCTTGCGCTGTGGCCATGGTGCTTGCTCCCTGTCTGATGTCATTTTCCAAACGATATAGCGCGGGGATTGCCGCGCAAAGCATAACCGGGGCGGCACAACCGCACATCCCGCCAAATCGCGCGCTGCGCTCGCAGAGCAGCGCGCGCCGCTATTCCGCCATCTCCAGCGTGGGCTTCGCCGCGGGTCCCGCGAGCTGCCGCTCTTCCATCAACAGCAGTGCCAGCGCCGCGCCTGCCAGCATCACGGCGGCGGCCCCGAACACATAACGGAACGCGTAGGTCAGGTCGTCAGCGGAGATCGCATTGACCGGATGGCCGCCGTCATGACCGATCGAGATGTCCGTTCCCAGCACCGTCAGCAGGATGGTGGTGAAGGCCGCCACGGTGAACGACGCACCGAGCGCGCGGAAGAAATTCATCGCACCGGTGACGGTGCCGACCTGCGGCCGCGCCACCGCGTTCTGCAACGACACCACGCTGGTCGGGAACGTGGTTCCGAGACCGAAGGCGAACAGCGACAGCAACGCGAGCAGCGGCCATAGCGGCATCGCGACCAGCGCCAAAATCGCTGCGATCACAGCCGCCGCTGACGTGCCGACGATCGCAACGCGCTTGTAATGAACTGCGCGCATCATGGTGCGGCCCGCAAGCGCGGCGCCGCCGGTCGAGATCGCCGCGAGCGGGATCAGCGCCAGCCCGGACTCGCTGGCGCTCAGATGATAGACCACCTGATAATACAGCGGCAGATGCACGGTGAGCCCGATCATGGCACCGAGCGCGCAGCCGCCGGCGATCATGGCATACGGGACGACCGATCCCCCCATCAGCGACAGCGGCAGGAACGGTTCGGACGTGCGGCGCGCGTGCCAGACGAAGGCTGCCGCGAGCACGAACGAGGAGCCGAGCATCGCGGCAATGGTCGGCGACAGCCACGCAAAACGGTTGCCGCCCCATGTCAGCACCAGCATGAACACGACGGCGGACGACATCAGCAGCAAACCTCCGTCCCAGTCCACCTTGCGGCGGCGATGGAACACCGGAATCTTGCCCATCTTCGGCAACAGCAGGGCCAGCGATGCAATACCGAGCGGCACGTTGATCCAGAAGATCATCGACCAGTGCAAGTGCTCGGCGAACACGCCGCCGAGAACCGGCCCCGCGATGCCCGCGGTGGTCCAGACGCCGCTGAAATAGGCCTGATACTGACCGCGCTCGCGTGGCGTCACGATATCGGAGATCACGGTCTGCACGACAGGCATGATGCCGCCGCCGCCGAGGCCTTGCAGCCCGCGCGCGATAATCAGCGTCGACATATTCGGCGCCAGCGCGCACAGCACGGAGCCGGCGATGAAAAGACTAAGCGCGGTGATGATCATGGCGCGGCGGCCATAGATGTCGCTCAGGGAACCGAACACCGGCGCGACCGCGGTCGACGCCAGGAGATAGGCGGTGATGACCCACGACAGATTCGTGACGTCGTGAAATTCGCGGCCGATCGTCGGCAGCGCGGTCGCGACGATGGTCTGGTCGAGCGCGGCCAGGAACATCGTCAGCATCAGGCTGATCAGAATGGTGCGGACTTCGCTTTGGCTCAGCGGCGCACGCGGCGCGATTGGCGGCGCGTCGGCAAGTTCGACGACCCTGCCCGGCGCACGCGCCAATTCGCGGGCGATGTCATCGGGAAACGTTTGCTGGCTGGCCCTGTCGCCGCCCTGGCGTTCGAACTTGTTCATGGCAGATTGAAGCGGACTCTTCCAAAAATCATCCGTGTCAAGAACAGGGCCATTGACGGCGGCCACGGACTCGCAGCGTCACAACGACATTAGCGTGCAAACCGCCGGCGAGGCAGCGGGGGCGGCGCATGGGAGCGTCCCGCGCGCATTACATCGCAATCGCGTGATGGGCCGCGATCAGCTTCGCGGACGCTTCTTCAGCCGGGCGCGCTTCGGCAACTGCGCCGGCCACTGCACGATGTGATCTTCCAGATCCTCGTCGGGGATGTCGTCCTCGGTTCCCTGCACCCGGCCGCGCACCGAGACGCCGGCTTCGTGCACGGTGTTCGGATCGCCCGAGATCAGCGGATGCCACCAGTAGAGATCGCGCCCCTCTGCCACCAGGCGATAGCCACAGCTCGGCGGCAGCCAGTTCAGCGTCCGGACATTCTCCGGCGTGAGGCGGACGCAATCCGGAACCTGGTCGGAGCGGTTCGCGTAGTCCTTGCAGGCGCACAGCCCGGCATCCAGCAGACGGCAGGATACGTGGGTGAAATAAATGCCGCCGGTGTCCTCGTCCTCGAGCTTTTCCAGGCAGCAGCGCGCGCAACCGTCGCACAGGCTTTCCCATTCGGAGCTGGTCATCTCCTCCAAAGCTTTGGTTTTCCAGAAGAATCCAGCCTGATTCGACGGACGTCCGGGTGGTTGCGTCATTAATCCAGTGCTTTCGGAGCGGCAAATGCCGCGCCCTTCTATGGGCTCCCGCCGCGCCTGCGCAAGCGGCAAGGTGACCGGCCTCACGAAACCAGGGGCGGCGTTAGCCGTTCCGACGGAAATCTCCAGCCGCAGCATTGGTTTATGCCCGCCGCTCGGATAGAAGGAAATCAACTCTCCCAGGGATGCCGGACGTCGTTCAGCACGACTTTCAGCATGCCCTAGGTTTGCCGCAACACTCTCGCATGACGTAACGACGGCGCCCGATCGGGGCGCTGCCACGCCGCAGATTGGTTACAAGCCCCGGTGCGCAAGATCGTACCTTCCGAATGGACGAAACGAATCCGGCATTTCCTGCTGGATTTCGACGCGCGCATCGATTCGACGCTGTTCTCGTCCGCAGTCGGCGCGCGCGAACTCTACGAGCGCTTCTCCACCTTCATGGACCGCTTCTATGTCGGCCGCTGGAAACGCTGGGTCTTCATCGAGCCGTTGTCCGAAGCCGCGACCGTAGGGCTCGGCGGTCTCATCGTCCTTCTTGCACTGGCGCAACCGGCGTTCCGCGAAACGGCGGACGAGGACTGGCTGAAGAAGTCGGATCTCGCGGTGACGTTCCTCGATCGCTACGGCAATCCGATCGGCAGCCGCGGCATCAAGCACAACGACTCGATTCCGCTCGAGGAATTTCCCGACAACCTGATCAAGGCGACGCTCGCGACCGAAGACCGCCGTTTCTACGATCATTTCGGCATCGACGTGGCCGGCACCTTCCGCGCGCTGGTCACGAACGCGCAGGCCGGTGGCGTCCGTCAGGGTGGCTCTTCGATCACGCAACAGCTCGCGAAGAATCTGTTCCTGTCGAACGAGCGCACCATCGAGCGCAAGATCAACGAGGCCTTCCTCGCGATCTGGCTGGAAACGCGCCTGACCAAGAATGAAATTCTGAAACTGTATCTGGACCGCGCCTACATGGGCGGCGGCACCTTCGGCGTCGATGGTGCTGCGCACTTCTACTTCAACAAATCCGTTCGCGACGTCAATCTTGCCGAAGCTGCGATGCTCGCCGGCCTGTTCAAGGCGCCGACCAAGTATGCGCCGCACATCAACCTGCCGGCCGCCCGCGCCCGCGCCAACCAGGTGCTCGACAACCTGGTCGATGCCGGCTTCATGACCGAGGGCCAGGTGTTCGGCGCGCGGCGCAATCCCGCCACCGCGGTCGATCGCCGCGACGAGAACTCGCCGAATTATTATCTCGACTGGGCCTTCGACGAAATGCGCAAGCTGGTCGATACGTTCCCGAAATCCTACACCGAGCGCGTGTTCGTGGTGCGTACCGCGATCGATATAAACGTGCAGCACGCGGCGGAAGAAGCGATCGAGAATCAGTTACGCCAGTTCGGCCGCGATTACCACGCGACGCAGGCGGCAACGGTCGTCGCGGACCTCGACGGCGGCGTGCGTGCAATGGTCGGCGGCCGTGACTATGGCGCCAGCCAGTTCAACCGCGCGACCGACGCCATGCGACAGCCCGGATCATCATTCAAACCGTACGTCTACACGACCGCCCTGCTCAACGGTTACAAACCGACGTCGACAGTCGTCGATGGACCCGTCTGCATCGGCAACTGGTGCCCGCAGAACTACGGCCACTCCTATTCCGGCACCGTGACACTGACCCAGGCACTGACGCACTCGATCAACGTCGTGCCGGTCAAGCTCTCGATCGCATTGGGCGGCAAAGCCGGGCCCAAGGCCGGACGCGCCAAGATCATCGAGATGGCGCGCAAGTTCGGCATCGTGACGCCGCTGCCCGACACACCCTCGCTGCCGATCGGCGCCGACGAGGTGAACGTGCTCGAGCACGCCGTCGCCTACGCGACCTTCCCGAACAAGGGCAAGGCGGTCACGCCGCACGCGATCCTGGAAGTCCGCACCGGCGCCGGCGATCTGGTCTGGCGCTACGATCGCGACGGCCCCCAGCCGCGTCAGATCATTCCGCCTTCGGTCGCCGCCGACATGGCGATGATGATGAGCCACGTGGTGAGCGAAGGCACCGCGCGGCGCGCCGGCCTCGAGGGCATTCCGACTGCCGGCAAGACCGGAACGACCAACGCCTACCGTGACGCCTGGTTCGTCGGCTACACCGGCAACTTCGTGTGCGCCGTCTGGTACGGCAACGACGACTACTCACC
Source organism: Pseudomonadota bacterium (assembly GCA_018240625.1). Classification (GTDB taxonomy): domain Bacteria; phylum Pseudomonadota; class Alphaproteobacteria; order Rhizobiales; family Xanthobacteraceae; genus Nitrobacter. The sequence continues at coordinate 6,066 of JAFEFK010000378.1, read as the reverse complement.
GACCAATCGCCTGACCGGCGGCGCGCTGCCCGCCCAGACCTGGCATGACATCATGACGGCCGCGCATCGCGGCGTGGAGATCAAGGAGATTGCAGGCGTTACTGCGCCGGCGAAGCCAACGGCCGCCGCTGCGGCTCGGATGGCTGCCAGCGAGGCGGACGCGAATCCCGCGCCGCCGCCGATCCTGACCAAACGCGGCGCCGATATTCTGGTGCGCGTGGAGAAGATGCTGGACGAAGCCGGCAAGACGATCGGAAAAACCTCGTCCACCGAGCCGGGCAATCCCACTTCCTCCACTTCACCCAAGCCGCTTTCGTCAAGTGCCGTCGCTTTCCCGGAAAGCTTTGCAGCCGCGACATCAGGCGATCGGGTGACACCGTCGCCACGCAAGAACTAGTGTCCCCGTGCGGCTGATTTTCATCACTTTGCTGGCGCTCATTCTCGCCACCGTGGTTGGCCTCGGGGCCACCTGGATCACGGCGACGCGCGGCACCGATCTCGGTACGCTGACGATCGGCTCGTGGACGGCGCGGCCACGGATCGGCACGGCCGATGTCGATCCCTACTCGCGCGCGACCATCGCGCGCAGCGGCGAATTGCCGATCGGAACCGGCGACGGCATCGCGTTTTCAGCGACCACCGACGACAAGAAGCGGCCGCTCGACGGCCGCTGCGATGTCATCGTCAGCGGCGTCACGCCGCCGGCGCGGTTCTGGACCATCACGCTGTACGACCGCAAGGGCCATCTCGTTGCCAACTCACTGCAACGCTATGGCTTCACCAGCGAGGAGATCGTGCGGAATTCGGACGGATCGTTCGAGCTTCGCGTTGCGGCGCGCGCTCGCGCCGGCAACTGGTTGCCGACCGGCGGCATCGAGCGGTATGCGCTGATGCTCCGGCTGTATGACACACCGGTCGGAGTTGCAACGCGAACCCAGCGCGACGCACCGATGCCCTCCATCGCAACGGCGGGATGCTCATGATCCGTGTGCTGTTCGCGATTATCGGCGGCATCCTGCTTGGCGGTGTGGTGCATCTTGTCAGCGTGCTGGCGCTGCCGCGAATTGCCACGCAGGACGCCTATTCACGGCTGACGGCGCTGACGACACTCAATACGGTGACGCCGCTTCCGTTAGCCGACCCTTCTCATTCGCCGATGCCGTTCATGGACCCGGCGTTTGCCGTCGCGGTCTGCCGCTACGACCTGTCGGCCGGATCGATCAAGCTGACCGTGCCGGTCAGCCAGGCCTACACGTCAGTATCGTTCTACACGCGCAGCGATGTCGCCTATTACGCCATCAACGACCGCTCCGCGGGCCGCAAGGTGATCGAACTCGATCTGATGACCGAAGCCCAGCACGCGGATCTTCCCGAGGAAGAGGACGTGACGGCGGCGGACCGGCTGATTATCGACTCGCCCTCGACGACCGGACTGATCGTGCTGAAGGCGCTGGCGCCGGAATGGGGCATGATGGGGCAGGCTCAGGCATCCCTGGCAGCTTCTAAATGCCGGGTGCAGCCCGAGCCGCCCGCGGTGAAGCCCGAAGCGAAGTGACCGGCGACACTATCCCCGCGTGCGCAAGGCACGGCCGGCCACGGGTTGCGCCATTACCGGCGGGTTGGCGGTCAGCGCGGCAAGGTGCCCGATCAAACGATCGGCGTCCGCAGCCATGTTATCGGGCGCCTGCACCACGAGATGCTCGAGCGCCCAGCGATACGATGCGATCCGCTGCTCGAGACATTGCTGCACCCACTGCACGATCAGGCTGTTCTCTTGCATCCGTGCGACGGCATCCGCGCGTTCGCGCGGCGACAGGTCCGAGACCAGATTCAAACTGGCGTTGCGCTTGCTGTCCAGGTCGAACACCTGCCCGGCCGTGCTGAAAAACGGATCGAACCGGGTGATGTCGTCGCGGACGTCGTCGATCAATTGCGCGTAGCGCGAGGTGTCCGCCCGGTGCGGCTCGTCGATCAGAAGCCTGCCGTATGCGCTGCGATCAAACGCCGGCTTCTGCTGCCACGGCGGCGCAATCGGCTTGTAGTCGCCGAACACGCTCTTCCAGGCCGGCCGTGAGTGAGGCGGCTCGATCAGCGGATAAGCGAGATCGCGCAACTGCCGTTCGTTTTCTGTGAGCTGGAACCGCGAGGAGTGCGCGCCAATGCTCCCGGTCGCTTCCGCTCCCATCCAGCGGTGCATGTCATCGTTGAGCGAATCCTGACGGGCGCGGCCAAAATCGCCTCCGCTGCACGCGGCAAGTGTCGCGCCAGACAGTATGAGGATGCAGATCGATGAGAAGCGCGAACGCCCCGGCCCCGTCAGCGTCGCGACAGGCTTCTCCGGCATGGCGATGGTTCCGAAATCAGGAACGTGCGCGGCGGCGGCGGCGGCGGCCGGAAGCCGTACCCTCTTCGGGGCCGCTTCCACCATTGGTTTCGTCGGTATCGCGGTCGATTCGGATAACCGGCAGGATCAGGATCATTCCTGTCTCCTCACCGGGAGCAATATCCATCGTTGATCCCAGGCGCCGCGACGCCGCGTCTGCCGGAAACTCAATAACGGTACCCATAGCCCTCATTCTCCCCGCTGCCTTGCCACGATTTGGCCGGCGGCGTGTCATCATTAAGAACAGGCATGGTTAACGGCTCATTAAAGCAAGCGCGCTAGATTGAAGACACGTTCCTTCCAGTAAGCGTAACCCGATATGACTGCACCTCCGATGTTTCCCGGTTTCGATGGATTGCTGACGCTCTCCCGCCGGGAAGGCGTGGACATCCGTCCGACCTTGCTGCGGGTGCTGACCGACCTCTACGTGCAGACCAGCGTGCACACCGGCGAAGAAGAACGGCAATTCGTCGAGCTCACCTCGCGCCTGATCGATCAGGTCGATGATGCGACCCGTTCAGCGGTGGGCGCGCGCCTGTCGATCTATCCGCACACGCCGGCAGCCATCATGAGCAAGCTTCAGTTGCGCCCCGCGGCCATCGCTGCCCAAACGCCACTGGCCCGAAGTATCGGCCCGCAGCAAGCGCCCGAGGAAACCCAGGCACAACCTCGTCCCTCCCCCGCGCTCACAATGGAGCCCCGCGACGCCTCCGAAATCAGCGAGATGTTCTTCAAGGCCAACACCGCCGATCGCACCTTGATTCTGCACAACCTTGCGACCACGCCGCTGCGGCCTTCGCCGCACATCCATCCGTCCCGGGCGGCACGCGCGATCGAAACGCTGCATATGGCGGCGTTCGCGGCTGATATCGAGAATTTCACCACGGAACTCGGTGAAACGCTGATCCTTCCTGCCGGGATTGCCGAGCGGGTGGTGAACGATCCGGGCGGCGAGCCGCTGGCCTGCGCCGCGAAGGCGCTCGGCATGCCCTCCAATATCTTTCAGCAGATCCTGCTGTTTCTCAAACCGGACATCGGCTCGTCCGTCATCTCGGTGTACCGGCTGTCGCGCCTTTACGACGTGCTCGGCGAGCGATCCGCCCTGATCATGCTGGCCGCGTGGCGTGGCGCGACAATGATGGCGGCACGCGCCAAATACCGTCCCACTCTTTATGACGACGAGCGCCATCGTGTCCGCGCGGCACCGGCGCAGACCCGTCCCGGCGTTCAGCCCGGCGCAGCGGTTGTTCCTCGCAATACCGGCCGCAACTCGTCGGGCAGCTAAAGCCAATTCCATTTTGGCCCCGACGCCCTCGCGCATGCGTGGCGACGGATCAGCCGCGACGATTTTTCTTCTGCTTGCGCTTCGCATGCGCCGCGGTCGCCAGTTGCGATTGTGCGGCGTGGGCGGGCTTGTTCCGATGCTTGCTTTTCTTTGCGAAGTCCGGAGCACTGCCGGATCTCGCGCCGCGTTCCTCGCGGTGTTTGCCGCGATGCTTCGGCTCTCGCGCGCCAGGCTCTCGCGCGCCATCGGAATCGTGGCTGCGATGCGCGCCGCGATCCTTATCGCCCGCTTCGTGCCGGGGCGGATGTGCGCGCCGTTCCGACGGCGCATGATCCCGCGTGGCGTCCGCCAGCGGCTCGATGCGGATATTGTCTTCCTTGTCCGGGCGCCGGACGTTTGCGGCAAAGGATGCCGCGACCCGTCCTGAAATTTCGAATTCGGTCGTCGTGTCCATCACGCGGATCGTGCCGACATCCTGCTTCGCGATACCGCCGCGTCGGCAAATCATCGGCAGCAGCCAGCGCGCTTCCGCGTTCTTCCGGCGTCCGATGGCGGCCCGGAACCAGACCCCCTCGGTCATCTCGTGACGTGCGGATGATTTTCGTGGCTTCGAGCGAGACTGATCGGAGCGGTCGTCGCCGCGCGGCGATCGGATGTCCCTGTCCCGGCCGCGATCGTCTCGCGCGCGCGCGCCATGCTGGCCTGGATCGAGAATGTCTTCCGGCGCCGGAAGCCGCGCGCGGTACAGCCGGGCGAGCGCCGCCGCGATATCCTCCGGCGAGCGCTGCGCAAGCAACGCGCGCGCCAGCACCAGATCGTCCGATGTCGTCTCCCCGGTCAGCACGGGATCGCGCAGCATGCGCTCCTGATCGAGGCTGCGAATGTCATCCGGCTGGGGAGCCGTGCCCCAGGCGGCATCGACGCCGGCCAGATTCAGCAGCAGTTCGGCGCGCCGCCGCCGTGCCGGCGGCACCAGCAGGACGCTGACACCCTTGCGGCCGGCGCGGCCGGTACGGCCGGAGCGATGCTGCATCACCTCCGGGTCGTTGGGAATGTCCGCGTGGATCACCAGGTCGAGGTTCGGCAGGTCGATGCCGCGCGCCGCCACATCGGTCGCCACGCAAACCCGGGCACGTCCATCCCGCAAGGCTTGCAGGGCCTGCGTTCGCTCGTTCTGAGTGAGCTCTCCCGAGAGCGCGACCACCGAGAAGCCGCGCTCCAGAAGCGTCGCCTGCAAATGCCGGACGGCATTTCTGGTGTTGCAAAACACCAGCGCGCCCGGCGATTCATAGAAGCGCAGAACGTTCACGACCGCGTGGTCGACATCGCTGGCCGCGATCCGGATGGCGCGGTACTCGATATCGGCGTGACCGCCTTCGTCGCCGGCGACCTCGATCCGAAGCGCCTTCTGCTGATATTGCTTGGCCAGCGCGACGATGCCGCGCGGCAATGTCGCCGAGAACAACAACGTGCGGCGCGTTTCCGGCGTGGTCTTGAGGATGAATTCCATATCTTCGCGAAAACCGAGATCGAGCATTTCATCGGCCTCGTCGAGCACAACCGCCTTCAGTTCCGAGACGTCGAGACGCCCGCGCCGCAGGTGATCGCACAATCGGCCGGGCGTGCCGACCACGATGTGGGCGCCTTCCGCCAGTTCGCGCTGTTCGTGGCGCGGATCCATGCCGCCGACGCATGAGACGACACGTCCATTCGCGTATTGATAAAGCCATGCAAGTTCGCGATGGACCTGCAAGGCAAGTTCGCGCGTCGGCGCGACGATCAGGGCACGCGGCGCTGCCGCGCGCTCGAACCGCTCGGCCTCGCCCAGCAGGTTTTTTGCAATGGCCAGCCCGTAAGCGACCGTCTTGCCGGATCCGGTTTGCGCCGAAACAAGAAGGTCGCGATCGGCAGCGTCGTCCGCAAGCACAGCCGTCTGAACCGGGGTCGGCCGATCGTAGCTGCGCTCGGTTAAGGCTCGGGCGAGTGGAGGCGGTGTAGTCGGAAATGGCACGGGATGACAAACCTTGGTTGACGTTCAGACCCCATCACATCGAAATCGAACGGGATAAAGTGGCGTGCTGGCAGATGCACAGCCGCGGAGGTGGGGATTTAAGTGAGATGGAAGCGCTTTACGCTAAAGAACGGCAAAAGACCATGGCGCCGGCGTGCCAATATGCGGCCGTTTTGGGGACTTTCGTCGTGCGCGCTGCCGATTTTAGACCAAACGCGGACATCGGCAGGCGGGATCAATTTTTGGATCGGGCCGCTGATGGCTAGTGCGGTGGTTCAGAAGTTCGCTTCATCATTCTCGGCGAGCCCTTCAAGCGAACTTCTGAACTTAAACCGCACTAGAATTATAAGTTTGCTAGTGTCCTTTCGAATCCGAAGTTCGCTACGG
>JAFEFK010000377.1 GCA_018240625.1 Pseudomonadota bacterium | reverse complement strand
GTCCACTCCACCGTGTTCAGATGAGCGCGGAACGCGCGCTCAAGCCGCGGATCGCCGGTCATGGCGGGCGCCAGTATTCCGGTCTTTGCATGAATTCTGGATACCGTAAGCGCCATTCCAAAGATCACGAGGCCGCTGACGAGGGTGACGACGGCGACCGGATAGTAGTGTTCCATGGAGGCTCCTTCTCGGATCGATCTTAAGGGCTCTCGCCGGACTATATCGCCGCGATACCGGATGTGAAGACGCGCCGCTTCGACGGAACAATCCGGCAGGTGACGGCGATGGCCGCGTCATCCCATGATCGAGAATCCGCCATCGACGGGGATCGCCGTGCCGGTCACGAAATCCGACGCGGACGAGGCGAGAAATACGGCGACGCCCGCAAAATCGTCGATGTGGCCCCAGCGCGCGGCGGGCGTACGCGCCAGCACCTTGTCATGCAGGCCGTCGACCTGCGCACGCGCCTGCTTGGTCAATTCGGTGTCGATCCAGCCGGGCAGGATGGCGTTGACCTGAATGTTGTCAGGCGCCCACGCCACCGCGCAGGACTTTGTGAACTGCACGATGCCGCCTTTGCTCGCGGCATAGACCGGCGCAAAACTGGTGCCGAAGATCGACAGCATCGAGCCGATGTTGATGATTTTTCCGCCGCCCGCAGCTTTCATCGCGGCATAAGCCGCCTGCGAGCACAGGAACGCGCTGGTGAGGTTGGTCTTCATCACCGTTTCCCATTCCTCGAGGCTGAGGACATGCGGCGGCTTGCGGATGCTCATGCCGGCGTTGTTGACGAGAATGTCGATGCGGCCGAATTCTTTCGTCGCCTGCGCGATCATGGCCGATACAGCGCTAGCGTCGGTGACATCGCAGGCAATTGCGATGGCCTTCGCGCCGCGCTGGGTCAGGTCCGCGACGGCGGCGCGTGACTTCTCTGCGTTGCGGCCGACCACGGCGACGGCTGCGCCCGCGTCGGCCATGCCGCGCGCCATGCCGAGCCCGATGCCGCCATTGCCGCCGGTGACGATGGCGACCTTTCCGGCGAGGTTGAAGGATGTGGTCATGACGGCTCCCTGATGATCTCTTGGCTGCGGTTGCGCGCCAAAAGATCATCTCGTGAGGATGCGAGCAACCGCCACGGCTGCAATGCTGATTGACGGACGTTAGAACCGCCGTCCGAGCCAGATCAGGATCAAGCCGACCACGGTAAGCGCTGCGCCGTACCAGGCCCACTGTATCTGGCTGATCATGAAACTCGATCGCGGCCACGCGACGAGGCCGGTGCCCTGACCGATCCAGAGCAGGCCGATCAGAAGGGCCGCGATGCCGAGGGTCAGAAATGGAATACGCATGATTGAGATACGGAGGAAGCGGAGAACGGTTTCAACGTCGTAGGATGGGCAAAAGCGCTCTCGCGCTGTGCCCACCGTTCATTCGCCAAAGACTCCTTCAATCTCCTTGAGGTCTCCGCCCCAATCTGCGGGGAGTTGGCCGTTTGCGACATATCGATGGAAGCTGCTGTGCGGCCAGTCGGAGACGCGCGTTACATGTCCATGCTTCACCGGATTGAAATGGATATAATCTGCGTGGCGCTCCAGATCAGCGTCGTTGCGAATGAGGGTGTGGTGGGCACGGCACAAGCGTGCCTTTGCCCACCCTACGAGGCTCAATGACCGTCACACGTCCAGCAAATCCTCGCTGGCGAACTCGGCCTTGTCGGAGATGAAGGCGAAGCGCGCCTCGGCCTTGGTGCCCATCAGCCGCTCGACGGAGTCCGCGGTGCCCTCGCGGTCCTCGGTCAGAAGCGTCACCCGCAACATGGTGCGTTTCGACGGGTCCATGGTGGTTTCCTTGAGCTGCGCCGGCATCATCTCGCCGAGGCCTTTGAAGCGGCCGACATCGACCTTGGCGTTGGCGTTGAACTCGCTCTTCAAGAGCGCGTCCTTGTGGGCGTCGTCGCGGGCATAGACCGTCTTGCTGCCGTGGGTCAGCCGGTAGAGCGGCGGCACCGCGAGATACAGATGTCCCTCATCGATCAGATGCGGCATCTGCCGATAGAAGAACGTGATCAGGAGCGAGGCGATATGCGCGCCGTCGACGTCGGCGTCGGTCATGATGATGATGCGCGAATACCGCAAATCTTCTTCGCGGTAGTTGGCACCGGTGCCGCAACCCAGTGCCTGCATCAGGTC
>JAFEFK010000376.1 GCA_018240625.1 Pseudomonadota bacterium | reverse complement strand
GGAGAGGTCGCGCCGCAGGCGCGGGTGAGGGGTATCACCTCCACGCAACGTCGTACCCCCTCACCCCAACCCTCTAAGAGCGAGCTTCGCTCGTCTCGACCCCATGGGAGAGGGAGAGCGTCATCCTTGCTGTTCGCTTTTGGACTCACATGTTTTGAATTAAATCGCAGGGCCCCATGAGCATGGCAGCGATCGAACGCGTTCTTCCCATCGTCGGCCATCTGCCGCCGTCGCTCCGCGACGCGCTTGGTCGGCGGCTGCGCGAACTGACCGGACTCGGCCTGATCGGACTGTCCGGCGCGGCGGCCGCCGCGCTGATGACATGGTCTGTGCAGGATCCTTCGCTCAGCCACGCCACATCGCGTGCCATTCACAACGTCCTCGGTTATCCCGGCGCGATCAGCGCCGATCTCCTGATGCAAATTCTTGGCCTCGGCGCGGTCATGCTGATCCTGCCGGTGGCGATCTGGGGCTGGCGGATGTTGACCCACCGTCCGTTCGATCGCGAGGCAATGCGACTCGCCTGCTGGATTCTCTGCACGGTCGCCGCTGCAGGATTTGCGAGCTGCTGGCCCCATAACAGCGCTTGGCCGTTACCGACGGGCCTCGGCGGCGTGATCGGCGACGCGCTGGTCCGGGCGCCTGCCATTCTGCTGGGACCGGCGACGGTGCTCCATCGCCTCGTACTCGGCGCGATTCTCTTCATCGTCGTGGCCGCGACGTTCTTTATGGCCAGCGGAGCGCGATCGAAGCCCCGCGAAGAGTCTCCCGAGATTGAAGACGATGACGCGCCGTTTGAAGAAGACGGCGATCGCGCTTCGATCTCGCTCGGCTGGGTCGTGCATGCGTTGATGAGCGCGAAGGCGCGGCTGAAGCGCATCAAACTCGGAGCGCTGCTCGCGCTGGCCTACAAATCTCTGGTATCGAGCGCACCGAAGAAATCAGCCGCGCTGGCGTTCGAACGTCAGGAGCCGAGTCTCGCTGGGGCGCGCGGCGCGCCGCCGCTGGCGCCGCAATCCGGCAGCGATGCAGACGAGGAAGACGACGACGAGGTCGAGGACGGGGAGGACGAGGAAGAACCCGCCGCCCGCGCCCCGCGCAAGAAAGCCGCTCCTCGCGCACCTGCGCGCAAATCGTCCGGCAAGTTCGAACTGCCGTCGGTCAACGTTCTGACCGCGCCGCGCGCCGCCGATCGCCAGCCGCTCAGCAAAGCCGAACTGGAAGCCAATTCGCGCGCGCTGGAAGGCGTGCTGCAGGATTTCGGCGTTCGCGGCGAAATCGTGAAAGCCAATCCCGGTCCCGTGGTCACGCTGTACGAACTCGAGCCGGCACCCGGCATCAAGTCCTCCCGCGTCATTGGTCTTGCCGATGACATCGCACGCTCGATGAGCGCGTTGTCGGCGCGCGTCGCCGTCGTCGCCGGCCGCAACGCCATCGGCATCGAACTGCCGAACGCACATCGCGAGAAAGTCTACCTGCGCGAGCTCCTCACCGCGAAAGAAGCCAACGACGCGATCAAACTGCCGCTGTGCCTCGGCAAGAATATCGGCGGCGAGTCGATCATCATCGACCTCGCCCGCACGCCGCACATGCTGATCGCGGGCACCACCGGTTCGGGCAAATCGGTCGCCATCAACACCATGATCCTCAGCCTGGTGTACCGGCTGCGGCCGGATCAGTGCCGTCTGATCATGGTCGATCCGAAGATGCTCGAACTGTCGGTCTACGATGGCATCCCCCATTTGCTCACGCCGGTCGTGACCGACCCGAAGAAGGCCGTCGTCGCGCTGAAGTGGGCCGTGCGCGAGATGGAAGAGCGCTACAAGAAGATGTCGAAACTCGGCGTGCGCAACATCGACGGCTACAACCAGCGGCTCGTCGAAGCCAGGAGCAAGGGCGAGGACCTGACGCGCACGGTGCATACCGGCTTCGACAAGGAAACCGGCAAGGCCGTTTACGAGGAAGAGAAGCTCGACCTCGAGCCGCTGCCCTACATCGTCATCATCGTCGACGAGATGGCCGACCTGATGATGGTCGCCGGCAAGGATATCGAAGGCGCGGTGCAGCGCCTTGCGCAGATGGCGCGCGCCGCCGGCCTGCACGTGATCCTCGCGACGCAGCGTCCCTCGGTCGACGTCATTACCGGCACCATCAAGGCGAACTTCCCCACCCGCATTTCATTCCAGGTCACCTCCAAAATCGACTCACGCACCATTCTGGGCGAGATGGGCGCCGAACAATTGCTCGGCCAGGGCGACATGCTGTACATGGCCGGCGGCGGACGCATCAGCCGCGTGCACGGGCCTTTCGTATCGGACGAGGAAGTCGAGAAGGTGGTGCGCCAT
>JAFEFK010000375.1 GCA_018240625.1 Pseudomonadota bacterium | reverse complement strand
GCGCTGACCGACGTATCCGCGCTCGCTTTCTTCGATGCGATCGCGCCGATCGTGCATCGCGACAGCATCGACATGTCAAAGGCCTGGTTCCAGTCGCGCTATGACAAGGTCGGTCCGGGCGGCACAGGCGCCGATTACATCAATTGCCCGATGACGGAGGCGCAATACCACGGCTTCGTCGACGCGCTGATCGAAGGCGAGAAGGTTGACTTCAAGGAGTGGGAGACCAACACCCCTTATTTCGACGGCTGCCTGCCGATCGAGGTGATGGCCGAACGCGGCCGCGAAACCCTTCGCCATGGTCCGATGAAGCCGGTGGGCCTGACCAATCAGCACGACCCCCTGGTGAAGCCCTACGCGATCGTGCAGTTGCGCCAGGACAACAAACTCGGCACGCTCTACAACATCGTCGGTTTCCAGACCAAGTTGAAGCATGGCGCGCAGACACGTATCTTCCGCACGATACCGGGGCTTGAAAACGCCGAGTTTGCCCGCCTCGGCGGCCTGCATCGCAACACCTTCCTGAATTCGCCAAAACTGCTCGACACCCAGTTGCGGCTGCGCGCCGAACCGCGGCTGCGCTTCGCAGGCCAAATGACGGGATGCGAAGGCTACGTCGAATCCGCAGCGATTGGTTTGATCGCAGGCCTTTATGCCGCCTCGGACGCGCGCGCCCAGACGCTTGCGGAGCCGCCGCCGACGACAGCGCTCGGCGCGCTGCTCGGTCACATCACCGGCGGTCACATTGAGACCATCGATACCGGGCCGCGGTCGTTCCAGCCGATGAACATCAATTTCGGATTGTTTCCGCCGCTTGCAAATCCGCCGGTCAAAAAAGCCGACGGTACACGGTTGCGTGGTAATGAGAAGACGGTTGCGAAGAAACAGGCGATCAGCGCCCGTGCGCTGACGGATCTCGATCGCTGGATCGCGGACGCGCTCCGTGTCGCCGCGGCCGCATAAATTCAACACGCATTCTCGGGATTATTCATGCCTCTTCCGAAACAGGACGCCACATTCCTGTCCACGACCTGGACCGAGGGGGTCTTGCTGAAGCGTGACGTATTTTCGACCGTGGAACGCGGCCGCTTTCGCGGAACTGACGGTAACGTGGATGCGGTGCTGCGGCGGCTCGATCAGGTTCCATGGTGGTCATACGTTCCTGCGCGTCATCTGTTCGCGCGCGAACGCCGCGCCCGGCAAATCGCACGCGGCCTCTCGGTCGGGCCGGAATTGCTGTGGGCAGGACAACAGGCGCTGCTGCGCGGGTTTATCGACGGCGTTGCGCTGCATCTGGCCAAACCCTATGGCGATCGCGCCTACTTTCAGTCCGCCAAAGCCGCGTTACACAAGTTGCATCGCGCGGGCATTTGCCACAACGATCTCGCCAAGGAGCAGAACTGGCTGCGCGGCAGCGACGGCCGTGCTTACCTGACCGACTTTCAATTGGCGGCATGCTTCAAGAAGCGCTCGCTGCTGTTTCGCATCGCGGCCTACGAAGACCTGCGTCATCTTCTGAAACACAAACGCACCTATGCGCCAGACGCGCTGACACCACGCGAAAAGAAAATTCTGGCGCGCAAATCATTCGTCGCGCGGACGTGGCTGATGACGGGCAAGAGGGTTTATCGCGCTATCACGCGCGGACTCTTCAACTTTACCGATCGCGAAGGTGGTGGCCGCCGCCTTGTCAACGACGCACCGGTGCTGATCGCTCGCATCAAGGAAAACCCGGCCGTGCGCGATGCGGCCATCGTCGCGTTCGCGGATCGCCGCAGCGGGGTCGGCCTCTACGCCTTCGTCGAGAGCGATCAGGCTGTGCTCGAGGCCAGGCTGCGTGCGGCGCTGGCGGGTTCGAGCGATCCAAAACCCCCGGAGCACATTCAGATCGTTCCGCTGCTACCCCGCGATGCCGGCGGTAAGGTCCGCACGGAAATCCTCCAGTTGATCGCGATGAACCAGATCGATCTGATCGAGCCGCTCATCACAAGCGCCGAGGATCGCGAATTTTTCCGTGAAATTCTCGACAGCCGGAAAAACCTCCGCGATCGTTTTAATTTCGGATCGGTCGATCAAGCGTCATCTTAGCTTAAGCGCGGAACGCTTTCGCGCGCGATGCCCGCCATAGCGTCCACAGTGTCCGCAATCGTGACTCCGGCTGCCGTACAAACGGATTGGCTCCAGCGTGAACCGTAAGATCCAGTGCCGGGCGCACCAGCGCGATCGGCAGAAATACCGGGCGCGCATCCAGCGGCACACCTGAAAGCAGCGCCAGTGCCGTGTCGAGGTGCGACTGCGCCGTGTCGGCCAGTTCGCCGAGCGCGGCGCGAAGCGGCGGCGAGTCCCGCCCTGCGAACACCTGTTCGAGATCGCCGCCGTGCCGTTCCAGCAAATCGAGCGGCACGAACAACTGCCGTCGCGAGGCATCCGCCCCCAAACCCGCGATCACCTGTGCGATGCCGCGCGCAAGACCGGCGTGGCGGGCCAGATGATCGGTCTCATCGGATTGATGCCCGGCGATGTGCGCGGCGAGCGAAAAGAGAGCGCATGATGTATCACTGAGGTATCGCTCCAGCGCCGCCATGTCCGGCATCGGATCGTTATAGAGGTCGAACTGATGCGCCTCGATCAGGCGTGACATCATTTCGACCGGCAGCCCATGATCCCGAATTGCCGACAACAATTCGGCCGCGACTGGGTTGCCTTCGACGCCGCCGTGCCCCGCACCGGCCAGCATATCGGTCCACCATTGCAGACGGATTTCGCCCGGCAGAGGCTGGCTGACCTGCTCCCGGACTCTGATGATTTCGACGTTGAAGGCATACAGCGCCAACAGCGCACGGCGGCGATGCGCCGGCGCGAAAATCGCCGCCGCATAGCTTTCAAAATCGTGGCTGCGTACCAGGTCGGCGCAGAACGCCGATGAGGCGATCGCTTGCGTCGCGCTGCTCATGGCACCGCGATCAATGCCGCCGCGACGCGGCGACGCTCGCCCAGCATGATGTTGTAGGTGCGGATTGCCGGTCCGGTCAGCATGGTATCGATCCCGACATGGTAGCGGCGGAGCGCATCTCGCAACCCGGTGGGCGCCAGCCAGACCTCGGTGCCGGTGCCGATCAGCAGCGTGTCGATCCCGGCTGAGCCTGCAAACACACGCGCCAGCGCCTGGCGATCGATATCCTGCGGCCGTGTCACCGGCCATGCCCATATCCCGTCAGGCAGGCACAGGAGCGAACCGCGATGCGACATGGTGTCGAATCGAAAACCGCCGTTGCCGTAGGCTTCGATCGGCGCGGAACGCGGAAGATGCGGCGCTTCCGGCTGGGCCGCTGTCACGGCTTTGCAGTTTTGGCCGGCTTGACCGGCTTGTCGGACTTCTCCTGGGCGTCGGCGCGATGATCGCCGACGCCGAGATAGATCAGGATCGGCGCCGCGATGAAAATCGAGGTGTAGGTGCCGACCAGCACCACGCCGAACATCATCACCGCGGTGAAGCTGTGGATCGCCGGGCCGCCGAACAACAGCAGCGCGAGCAGCGCCAGAGTGACCGTGACGTGGGTGATAATCGAGCGCGACAAGGTCGAGTTGATCGACTCGTTGAGCAATTCCGGCATCGGCATTTTCTTGTAGCGCCGCAGCATCTCGCGGATACGGTCGTAGATGACGACGGTGTCGTTCAGCGAGTAACCGAGAATGGTCAGCAGCGCCGCGATGCTGGTGAGGTCGAAATCGACCTGCGAGATCGACATGAAGCCGATCGTCAGCACGATATCGTGGACGTTGGCGATCATCGCGCCCAACGCAAACTGCCACTCGAACCGGAACCAGAGATAGATCAGGATGCCGAGGATCGCCAGCATCAGGCCGACCATGCCGTAAGCCAGCAATTCGCCGGACACGCGGGGGCCGACCACCTCGACGCGGCGGTAGGTGACCGTATCGCCCAGCGCGCCGCGAACCTTTTGCACGGCATCTTGCTGCGCGGCATCGCCGCCCGGCTGCTCGGCAACGCGGATCAGAACCTCGGTCGGACCGCCGAATTGCTGAAGCTGGACCTCGCCGAGACCGAGCTTGTTCAGTGTCGAGCGCATCCCTGCGATATCCACGTCGCCGGACTTGGCCTGTATCTCGAGCAGCGTGCCGCCCTTGAAGTCGATGCCGAAATTCAGTCCGTGGGTGAAGAACAGCGTGATGGCGACAATCGACAGCAGCGCCGAGATCGGGAAGCTGATGCGGCGGAAACGCGTGAAGTCGAAATGCGTATCGTCCGGAACGATTCGCAGCGATGGCAGCCAGCCGAAGCAACTGACGATGGTCAGGACGACGATAAGGGCACCGAGCCCGAGCAAAACAAAATGGGTCACAGTTGGCTCGCCCTTCTTAGATCGGCACGCGTTGCGGCCGCTTCCATCGCACCCATCCGGCAACGATCAGACGCGTCAGCGTGAAGGCGGTGAAAACCGTGGTGATAATGCCGATACCGAGCGTCACGGCGAAGCCGCGCACCGGACCGGTGCCGATGTAGAACAGGACGGCCGCGGCAATGAACGTCGTGATGTTGGAATCCAGGATCGTCGCCAGCGCCCGCTTGAAGCCGGCATCGATCGCCGAGATCGCCGTTCGGCCGCCGCGGATTTCCTCCCGGATGCGTTCATAGATCAGCACGTTGGAATCGACCGCGATGCCGACGGTCAGCACGATGCCGGCGATTCCCGGCAACGTCAGCGTTGCGTTCAGCAATGACAATAGCCCGAAGATCATGGCGACGTTGATGGCGACCGCGATGTTGGCGAACACCCCGAACAGCCGGTACGTCAGCAGCATGAACACGATCACCATGATCGAGCCGACGTAGGCCGCGAGTTCGCCCTTCTCGATGGAGTCCTGCCCGAGGCCGGGACCGACGGTGCGCTCCTCAATGATGGTCAGCGGCGCAGGGAGCGCACCCGCACGCAGCAGGATCGCGAGATCGTTGGCCTGCTGCACCGTGAAATTGCCGGATATCTGACCGGAGCCGCCGGTGATCGGTTCGCGAATGACGGGCGCCGAAATCACCTCGTTGTCGAGAACGATCGCAAATGGCTGCCCGACATTCTCCGACGTCGCCTGCGCGAACTTGCGGGCGCCGTTGGTATTGAAGCGGAAGGTCACGATCGGTTCGCTGGTGCGTTGGTCGAATCCGGGCTGCGCGTCCGTCAGATCTCCACCGGAGACCAGCACCTGCTTCTTGATGACGTACGGCGTCTTGGGCGCTTGCGCACTCATCAGCACTTCGGAATCCGCAGGCACCCTGCCCTGCACGGCTTGATCTGCCGGAACGCTGGAGTCAACCATGCGGAAATCCATCTTGGCGGTCTTGCCGAGGATTTCCTTCAAGCGCGTTGGATCCTGCAATCCCGGCACCTGAACCAGAATACGGTCGGCACCCTGACGCTGGATCAGCGGCTCGACCGTGCCGAGTTCATTGACCCGCTTTTCCACGATCTGGATCGACTGCTCGACGGACTGCCGGATGCGGTCGGTGACAGCCGCCTGCGGGACCGTCATGCGGATCAGACCGCCGCCGGCGTCGCTAACCTCGAGGCTGCGTTGACCGTTCGACCCGAGCAGACCGCCGAGCGGCTGTGACAGGTCGCGCAGCTTACCAAGCGCGGTCTGGAATTCAGCGTCCTTGCTGATGCGCACTTCGACCACACCGTTTTTCACGGCAAGGCCGGTGTAGGCGATCCGCGCATCGCGCAGTGTCTTGCGGGCGTCGTCGCGAACCTGATCGAGTTTCTCTTTCTTGACGTAGTTGGAATCGACCTCGAGCAGCAGATACGAGCCGCCCTGCAGATCGAGCCCGAGCACCAGGTGGCGCTGCGCCCATTTCGGCCAGGTCTTGACTTGAGCTTCGGGGAAGAAATTCGGTATGGCGCACAGGCAGACCAAGAGGGCAATCACGATGATCGCCAACGCCTTCCACCGCGTAAAATACAACATCGACTTGACCCGTCAGATTTCTGGAATAGCCGCCCCCGGCACGGTTAGCTCGCGGCGGCGTCGTCCTTGGCGGCATCGGCCTTGGCCGGTTCACCCTTGGCCCGCACGCCGGAAATCATCTGCCGCATCTGCCGCACCCGAACGCCGTCGGAAATCTCGAACTCGATCTGGTCGTCATCCACCACCTTGGTGACTTTGCCAACGAGACCGCCCGTCGTGATCACGGTGTCACCGCGGCGGATATTCTTCACCAATTCGTTATGATCCTTCACCTTCTTCTGCTGAGGCCGCAGGATCAGGAAATACATGATGACAAAGATCAGCGCGAACGGAAGCAGCGACATCAGCATGCTATTGGTGTCGCCGGCACCGGCAGCCTGAGCGAACGCGGGGGTAATGAACATTCGGACGATTCCTTGGAAAACGGAGCGGGCCGGCGCGACGACGGAGTCGGCCGGTTGGGGCGAATTCGCGCGGACTATAGCGGCCACGGTCCCAATTGCAACGCTGCCAGCCCCTTGATTGGACCTCATTATTTCGGCTGCTTGCAGGCATCGGGACGCCCCGCTAAGGGTGCGTGCTCAGGAAAGGCAAAGATGGCAAAAAAGTCACGAAAAACCGGCTCCCGCACAGCGCCAAAGGCTGTCTCCCGTAAACCGCTTAGCAGCGCGACAAAAGGTCCGGAATTGGCGGCGACGCCTATCGTCGCGGAACGGATCGCGCGCGCACTGGAGGCGATTGCCGCAGGCATGTCGGCGGCGGACGCAAAGCCGGACAACCGCGGTGCGCTGACGCGCGCCGAGGCTTTTGTCTGGCATCCCGATGGACGGCTCGCGCCAGTCCCTCGCGTCAGCCGTGTCGATCTCGGTCTGCTCAAGGGCATCGACCGGATGCGCGATATCCTGATCGAGAACACCGAGCGCTTCGCCAAGGGCCTGCCGGCGAATAATGCGCTGCTCTGGGGCGCGCGCGGCATGGGCAAGTCGTCGCTGGTGAAAGCCGCGCACGCCTCGGTCAACGCAATGCTTGCCAAGGACAGCAAGAGCCTGCCGCTCAAGCTGATCGAAATCCATCGCGAGGACATCGAGAGCCTGCCGCTCCTGATGGCGCTGCTACGCGAGTCCGATTTTCATTTCATCGTGTTCTGCGACGATCTGTCGTTCGACGGCAACGACGCT
>JAFEFK010000374.1 GCA_018240625.1 Pseudomonadota bacterium | reverse complement strand
TCGGCGGCAGCCTGACATGGGAAAAGCCGCAGCATCTCGCAGCCTTCGCGGCGAACGGGCCATTCGCGGGCCTTGCGGTGCCGAAGGACGTCACCGTCAACCGGCAGGTGCTGGCCGAACCCGATGCGGCGCTTGCGACAAAAAGCTGGGCGTCCCTCGTTGATGGCACACCGCTCGTGACCGGCGAGCATCGCGGCAAAGGACTGCTGGTCCTGTTCCACGTCAGTGCGGACATGCGCTGGTCCGATCTGCCGATGTCCGGCACCTTCGTCGAAATGCTGCGGCGGATCGTCGATGCCTCCGGCTACACCGCGAACACCGGCCAGACCGCCGCTACCGATACCAAGGCGGAAACCGTAGCTCCCTTGCGGACGCTCGACGGCTTCGGCGCGTTCGGACCGCCGCCCTCCACGGCCAAGCCCCTGCCGGTCGACTACCACGATCGCGGCACGATCGAGCATCCGCCCGGATTCTACGGACCTGCAGACGGCCCGATTGCCGTCAACACGCTGGCCGCCGCTGATCGGATCGCGCCGCTCGATACATCGGCGTTGAATGCCCGGCGGGCGAGTTTCACCAACGCCGAGCCGCGCGACCTCCGAGGCATCCTGCTGTCGTCGTCGCTCGCGCTGTTTCTGATCGATGCGATCATCGTGGCACTGCTCGGCGGCGGTCTTGCCGCGCTGCTGCGCCGCCGCGCCGCCCATGCCTCGCTGATCCTGGCGTTGGCTTTGGGTACTGCTCTGGTGCCCTCGCCGTCGCGCGCCGATAGCGCCAGCGATGAGTTCGCGATCAAGGCCACCTCGCAGACAAGACTGGCTTATGTCGTGACCGGCAACACCGACGTCGATAACATCGTCAAGGCCGGTTTAAGCGGCCTGACGCTGTTTCTCGCGCAACGCACCGCGCTGGAAGCCGGCGAACCCATCGGCATCGACCTCGCGCGTGACGAACTGGCGTTCTTTCCGCTGATCTACTGGCCGGTGGTGCCGGGCGCGTCGAAGCCGTCGCAAGATGCCATCAACAAGATCGACGCCTACATGAAACAGGGCGGCACGGTTCTGTTCGACACCCGTGACGCGATCGAAGCGCCGCCGGGTGCGGGTGGCGAATCCCAGACGCCGGGCATGCAAGAGTTGCGCAACCTTCTCTCCTCGCTCGATATTCCCGAATTGGAGCCGGTGCCGCGCGAGCACGTGCTGACCAAGACGTTCTACCTGCTGCGCGATTTTCCCGGCCGCTACACCACCGGCCAAACCTGGGTCGAGGCGCTGCCACGCGATGAAAACGACGACGCTGAATCACGGCCGGCGCGTGGCGGCGACGGCGTCTCGCCGATCATCATCACGTCCAACGATCTCGCAGGCGCGTGGGCGATGCGGCCCGACGGCCAGCCGATGCTGCCGCTCTCGCCCGGCGAGCCACGGCAGCGCGAATTCGCCTTCCGCGCGGGCGTGAACATCGTGATGTACACGCTGACCGGCAACTACAAGGCCGACCAGGTGCACGCGCCAGCGCTGATCGAACGGCTGGGGCAATAGTTATGGTCTGCTTGCCGCATGTCACGAGGCATTTCCTCACCTCTCCCCGCTGGGGAGAGGTCGCGCCGCAGGCGCGGGTGAGGGGGCATGCAACGCCCGATAGTCCGTACGCCCTCACCCCGACCCTCTCCCCACGGGAGAGGGAGCAGGCTTCCGCCGGAGTGTCCGCGGCATGACCTACGGCATCGCCTTCACTCCCCTCGTTCCCGTGATCGTGCTGTGGATCGCGCTCGCTGCGATCGTGGTTATCGCGGCCCTGTTGCTGGCCGGACGCGCACGCGGCGCTGCGGTTCGTGTTGCCGCGCTGGCGCTGATCCTGCTGGCGCTGGCCAATCCATCCTTTACCCGTGAGGAGCGCGAACCGCTGTCCTCGGTAGTGGCTGTGATCGTCGACAAGAGCCCGAGCCAGAATTTTGGCGATCGCACCAACCAGACCACGCAGGCCCGCGAGGCGCTGGTCAACCGCCTCAAGCAGATCAAGGGCCTTGAAGTTCGCGTCGTCGATGCGGGCCAGGCGGACGGCGAGACCGACGGCACAAAACTGTTCACGGCGCTGTCATCCACCCTGTCGGATGTGCCGACCGATCGCGTCGCCGGCGCATTTCTGATTACCGACGGGCGCGTACATGACATTCCGGCAAACGTCGCGGCGCTTGGGTTCCACGCCCCTGTTCATGCGCTCATCACCGGCGAGAAGGACGAACGCGACCGCCGCATCGCGATCTCAGCCGCACCGCGTTTTGGCATCGTCGGCCAGAACCAAACCATCACCTACCGGCTCGACGATCAGGGCGTCAGCGGCCAACGGGCGAAGGTGGTCGTGCGCCGCGACGGCGAAGTGATCAATGAGCGCACCGTTCTGAGCGGACAGACCGTCAATGTCGATGTCGGCATCAAACATGCCGGGCAGAACATCATCGAGATCGAGGCATCACCGCTGGAAAACGAACTGACGCTGGTCAACAATCGC
Source organism: Pseudomonadota bacterium (assembly GCA_018240625.1). GTDB lineage: Bacteria > Pseudomonadota > Alphaproteobacteria > Rhizobiales > Xanthobacteraceae > Nitrobacter. The sequence goes on along the minus strand of JAFEFK010000374.1, from coordinate 592 downwards.
GCCGTGGTGCCGATCGATGGCGTCCGCGACAAATTACGGGTGCTGCTGGTGTCGGGCGAGCCGCATTCCGGCGAACGCACATGGCGCAATCTCTTGAAGTCGGACCCCAGCGTCGATCTGGTTCACTTCACGATCCTGCGTCCCCCCGAGAAGCAGGACGGCACGCCGATCAACGAACTGTCGCTGATCGCGTTCCCGACGCGCGAACTGTTCCAGCAGAAGATCAACGAATTCCAGTTGATCATCTTCGACCGCTATGCGCGTCAGGGCGTGCTGCCGATCGCGTATTTCGACAATATCGCGCGCTACGTGCGCGCAGGCGGCGCGATGCTGGTCTCAGCCGGCCCCGACTATGCGTCGACCACAAGCATCTGGCGCACACCGCTGGATACGATCCTGCCCGCCGAACCGGTCGGCGTCACTGAAAAGCCGTTCCATGCGCGCCTGAGCGATGCCGGCAAACGTCACCCGGTCACCCGCGGGCTCGAGGGCTCGGCGAGCGACCCGCCGCACTGGAGCCGGTTCTTCCGCGAGGTCGACACCCGCAACAATTCGGTACCGCCGGTCATGACCGGCGCCGACGGCAAGCCGT
>JAFEFK010000373.1 GCA_018240625.1 Pseudomonadota bacterium | reverse complement strand
GACCGTGTCCATGTGACCGATCAGCATGATCTTCTTGCTGCCGGTCCCCTCGAAGGTGCCGATCACCATGTCCGCGCCGGCGCCCTTCGTGGTCTTGCGGCGCTCGGTCTTGGCGCCCAGCGCCTTCAGCCGCGCTTCGGTGAAGTCAGCCATTTTGGCCAGACCTTCGACGTCGCGGCTGCCGGATTCGATCATGACCATGTCATGAAGCGTCTCGATCAGCGCGGGCTGCGCCTTTTCGGCGGCGGCCTTGAGCTTGGGATCGGCGTCGGCCCATGCCGGGATGGCCGCGCCGGCCAGGGCGAGTGCGAGCAATGTGCGCAACGTCGAGAACGGGTGTTTCATGTCGGCCTCGGTTGTTTCCAGGCGGTGAGGTATAAAATGAAGGCGCACAGCGCGCCGGCTTCAAGGCGCTGCGAGAAAATCCAGCACCGCCTCGGAGTAGGCCTGCGGCGCCTGTTCGAACATCGGATGTGTGGTGTTCGGGATCATCACCGTCTTTGCGTCCGGTACATTGGCAGCCAGCGCGTGCAGCACCATCGGCAGCATCCCCTTGGTGTTGGCGCCGCCGATGAACAGCGTCGGCATTTTGATCGCCTGCGCATCGGTCAGCGTGAAGGGTGGCCGCTTGTCTCTGACCTGGCCGATCAGCGTCATGGCGTTATCGCGCAACAATTGCTTCGGCGACGCGGGCAGCCGCTTCCATGCGTTGGGACCTTCCAGCGCGTCCATGAAGAACGTCAGCCCGCCGTCGATGTCGCCGGCCGCAATTTTCTCGGCGGCTGCCGCGATGCGCGCGGCGAGCGGCGAGGGGCCGGTCGGCGCATCCGGATGCAGCGACAGATCGACCTCGCCGCCGGGTTCGGCCAACACCAGTCTGCGCAATAAATCCGGCCGCTGCTGCGCCACGCGGAAAGCGATGTGGCCGCCGCGCGAATGGCCCATCAGATCGACGTGCCCAAGATCGAGTTTCTCGATGAAGCCGATCATGTCCTTTACATGCTGCGCGATCGAGTAGGTGTCGCTTTTGCCGTCCCAATGCTCGGGAAAGAAGTGCCGCAGGCTGGGTGCGATGACGCGATGCTTGCGCGTCAGCGGGCCCAGCACCGGCGACCAGATGCGGAAATCGCACAGCGAGCCGTGGACGCAGACCAGCGGCGGTGATCCCGTGCTCGGGCCGATATCGAGGTAGGCCATGTCATAGCCGTTGACGTGAAGCGCTTGCATGAAGAGTTGCTCAATTTCCGTCGCTTTTGCAGGTGGCCAATCATTCCACGGCGCTGTGCACGATGGCAAGTTCCGCCGGAATCCGGGTGGATCACGGGATTCTCCAAGTCTAGATTTGGAAGTCTAGATTTGGCGTCAGGAATTGATAAATGGGCATCAGAGATGGAGCGACCCATGAGTGAACATATCAGCGATCAGAAATTCGCCATGTTCGATACCGCGATCGGTGAATGCGGCATCGTCTGGCATGCGCGCGGCATCATCGCCGTGCAACTGCCGATGTCGGGCGAGGACAAGACCCGGACACGCATCCATCAGCGCTACGGGGATATCGGGGAAGCCGCGCCGACCGCCGAGGTGCAACACGCGATCGACGGCATGGTCGAATTGCTTCAGGGCAAGCCCAACGATTTGACGGATGTGGTGCTCGATCTCGACGGCGTTCCCGAATTCCATCGCGGCGTTTACGAAATCGCGCGCACCATTCCGCCGGGACAGACCATGACCTATGGCGATATCGCCAAACGCCTCGGCGGGGTGGAGCTGTCCCGCGATGTTGGTCAGGCGCTGGGGCGCAATCCGTGCCCGATCGTGGTGCCCTGCCATCGCGTGCTCGCCGCCGGCGGCAAGCCCGGCGGATTTTCGGCCAACGGGGGCGTCGTGACGAAATTGAAAATGCTCGCCATCGAGGGCGCGGTCGTCAACCATACGCCGAGCCTGTTCGACTGAAGCGTTTTTCGCATGATGAAATGCGGCGGAACTGTAGCGCTGGCCTGCCTTCAGTTTGCCGCAACGGTTTCGCAGCGGAATCCGTCGCCCCAGCGGCGGATTTTCCCGGCGGAGGGCGAGGGGAAATGCGCCGTGCAGCACAGCGTTTCAGTGTCGCAATAGCGCTCGAGAAAATTGCGCCGGGTTGTCGCGGCCTGCGTCTGGTCGATATCGAACTTCGCTGACAATTCGGGATAGCGCGCCTGCAACGGCGAATGCATCAGGTCGCCCGAGAATACCGCGTCATCCTTGCCGCGTCCAAACGTGAAGGCGACGTGCCCCGGCGTATGTCCCGGCGTCGGCAGCAAGCGAACGTGATCGCCAATCTGATAATCGTTCGTCACGATCTCGGCCTTGTTGGCCTCGACCACCGGCAGCACGCTGTCGGCGAACGGCGGCACGTCGGCTTTCGCATGCTGCGCCGTCCAGTAGTCGAATTCGGTTTTGCCGAACACATAGCGCGCGTTCGGAAATGTCGGCACCCAGCGGCCGTTTTCCAGCCGCGTATTCCAGCCGACGTGATCGACGTGCAGATGCGTGCACATCACGACGTCGATGTCGCCGACGCCGAGCCCCGCCGCGGCGAGCGCGCGCATGTAGGTGTTGTCGGTTTTCATGTGCCACTTCGGACGCGTGGGGCGCGGCTTGTCGTTGCCAAGGCAGCTATCGATGAGAATGGTGTGATGCGGTGTCTTCACAACGTAGGACTGAAACGCGAGGATGAATGTATCCTGCGGATCGAGCGCGCCGGTCTGCTGCATCCACGCGCGATTCTCGGCAAGCCGATCCGGCGTCAGACCAGGCAGCATGTCGAGCGCCGGCAGGAAGGTGGTTTCCTGCTCGACGATGCGGTGGATGGCGAGATCGCCAACCGTAAACGTCAGACTCATGCGGAAAGCTCCGTCAGGCCGCGGGCGGAACCGAAATCTTCACCGAGTCCCGCTGCAGCATTTTCTGATGGAAGGCATCGAGTTTTGGAAAGCTCTTGCGCCAGCCGCAATCTGCGAAACGAAAATCCGCATAGCCGAGTACGCAAACCAAACCGATCTGCGCGATCGTGAACGGTCCCGAGAGAACGTCCTGACGGCCCTCGAACATCGCCATGCCGTTCCAGGCGCGCTGCCAGTGATCGTCCGCCCACGCCGACCAGTGCAATTCCTTCGGCCGCACCATTCTCTCGTAGCGGCACAGCAGCATCGAATCGAGCATGCCCTGCAGGATCGAGTGATCGGTCTTGACCCGCCAACGCGTCGGGCCCGATGCCGGAATGAGTTTTCCGCCGCCCGCCAGTTCGTCGAGATATTCGACGATCACGTAGGAATCGAGCACCGTGCTGCCGTCATCCAGAATCAGCACGGGCAGTTTTTTCAGCGGACTGATGTCGCGCGAATATTCGTCGTTCGCCTGTCCGGGGACGACGGTGGCCGGCACGAATTCGATCTTGTCGATCAGGCCGAGCTCGATCGCGGCGATGCGAACCTTGCGGGCAAACGGCGACGCGGGGGAAAATGTTAGTTTCATTTGGAAATCCTTCGAAACCGGAAACTTTCGTCATTGCGAGGAGGCCGTTGGCCGACGAAGCAATCCAGAACAGTCGTGAAAGGACTGGATTGCTTCGTCGCTATCGTGACGACGTAAACGTCGTCTCTCCGCTTCTCGCAATGACGCTTAGGCTGAAATGACTTCCTGCCGCTGCTCGCCGAGTCCCTCGATGCCAAGGGTGACGACGTCGCCGACGTTGAGGAATTGCGGTGGCTTCATGCCGGTGCCGACACCGGGCGGCGTGCCGGTCGTGATGATATCGCCCGGCAACAGCGTGATGAACTGCGACACATAGGAGACGCACTTCGCCATGGAGAAGATCATGGTCGAGGTCGATCCGGTCTGGCAGCGCTTGCCGTTGACGTCGAGCCACATCGATAGCTTCTGCACGTCTGCGATCTCGTCCTTGGTGGCGAGCCACGGGCCGACCGGCCCAAAAGTGTCGTGAGACTTGCCCTTGGTCCAGGTGCCGCCCCGTTCGATCTGGAAATTGCGCTCGGACACGTCATTACAGACGCAATATCCGGCGACGTGATTCAGTGCATCGGCCTCGCTGACATACTTGGCGCGGGTGCCGATGATCGCGGCGATCTCCACTTCCCAGTCGAGCTTGGTCGAGCCGCGCGGCTTCTCGATCGCGTCGTTCGGGCCGCTCAGGCAGGTATTGGCCTTGAGGAAGAAGATCGGCTCGGTCGGAATTGGCGAACCGGTTTCCTTGGCGTGATCGACATAGTTCAGACCGATTGCCACGAACTTCGAGATGCCGGTGACGGGCGCGCCGAGCCGGGGCTTGCCATCAACCGCCGGGAGCTTGGAGGCATCGAGCGCGGCGAGCTTCTTCAGGCTTTCGGGCGAATAAGCGTCGCCATTGAGATCTTTCACATGCGCGCTGAGATCGCGCAGTTGACCCGATTTATCGATCAGGCCGGGCTTTTCATGGCCAAGTGCGCCGTACCGAACAAGCTTCATGTAGATCACTCCCTTTTACGTTGCTCTGGCTTGGATGGTTCATGGAACAGCGCGATGCGAAATTCAACCGCCGTTTGCCGCATTTCTGAGGTCTGGTTTGGTCATGTTCGGGCCAGGAGACCTATCCCAATTTGCGCAACTCGCGTTGCGGGCAATCTGGCTCACGCCAGGGCGACGAATTTGAAGCCGTCGCCGTCGCGCTTGATGTGTCCAGCATTGTAATGCCCGCCGATCACCAAGGTCGGCTGATCTGCGAAGCGGGAAAATAACTTGCGCCGCGTCACCGCCGACTGCTTTGGATCGGAGTCCGCCGTCGACGACCAGTCGAGGTGCGCCATCTGGCAGGGGTGATGGGCGGCGTCGCCGGTCAACAACGCGTGCTGGCCCTCCGAGACGATGTGGATGCTCATGTGGCCCGGACTATGACCCGGCGTTGGGATCAGCGTGATTTCATCGCAAAGCTTTTGGTCGCTCGCGACCAGATCGGCGAGGCCCGCGTCCGCGATCGGTTTTACGGAATCGTTGAAAACAGCGGCATGTTCCGGACTGTCGCTGTGGTCCCGCCAGTGCTCATACTCGGTCTTGCCGAACACGTAGCGGGCGTTCGTGAACGTCGGCACCCATTTGCCGCCGACAAGCCTGGTGTTCCAGCCGACATGATCGACGTGCAGATGCGTGCATAAGACTGTGTCGATGCTGTCCGGCGCAAACCCTGCCGCCGTCATTCGCTCCAGAAACGGTTCGTTCCGGTTGTTCCAGGTCGGCACTTTGCGGCCTTCCTTGTCGTTGCCGAGGCCGGTATCGACCACAATCCGCCGCGATGGGGTTTCCACGACGAGCGAATGAATCGACATTTTCAGTCGCCCTTCCTCGGTGGCGAAATGAGGAATGAGCCACGGCAGCTTCTGGATTTCCTCGTTGCTCGCGAGTGGCAGGATGAATCGCGTGCTGCCCACGGTTTCCAGTTCGACGATTTTCGTGATCTTGACCTTGCCGACCGTCCAGTGCATCCGCCGTTTCCCGTCCTGCTCTTTCGATCAGGGAAGATGCTGGTTTCCGGCCGCCCGTGCAATGGATCATCCCGGCGACATCGGCGTTATCGATCATGAACGTGAGGAGCGCCCGATGCCTGATCTAGCGATTTCGTCCGAAAAAGTCGGATTTCTGATCGAAAAAGCCCGTGAATTCGACGTCAAGGAGGCTTCGACCGACCCGGACTCCGGATCGAACGGCTCCGACGATGGCATGACCGATGTGCTCACCGACAACGGTAATGATCCGGTGGTTCGCGAGATTACCGGCTTCATCAATGCACTCACCGAAGATGAGCAGATCGATCTCGTGGCGCTGATGCGATTGGGCCGTGGCGACGGCGGCATCGGCGAATGGAAGGATTTGCGGCGCGAGGCTGCGGACGGGCGTAACGGCCGGACCGCGAGTTATCTGCTGGGCGAGCCGCTGCTGAGCGATTTTCTTGCGGAAGGTCTCGACCAATTCGGCCTGACATGGGACGAGGAGCGCACCACGCCGGTGAATTGAGGTGTGCGGTTGGTAAATCAG
>JAFEFK010000372.1 GCA_018240625.1 Pseudomonadota bacterium | reverse complement strand
GGCGCGAGGTTCGTCTCTCATTGGCTCGTGCGCCCGGTTCCCGTTAGCAGAGCATTAATCATGAGAGGCCAATTGGGGACGTTCAAGTTACAATATTCGGCTGCAGGAGTATGCGTTTACCAGATCCAAACCCGTCAGACCAGACACTCCGGCCACAAATCGGGTGGGCAATGGCTGGCAAGGACTGGCAGGCAAGCGGCAAGGACGCAGTTGCTGCAGTGGGGCTCGTATGCGCCACTGTCGCGGCATTGCCGGTCCCCGCATGGGCCGTGACCAACGGCTTTACGCCGGACAGTTATCTTGCCTGGGCCGACCCCGGTGTGGTCTGGGAAGTTCTCGTCGGCAGCTTCATTGTCGTGTCCTTCCTGGCCGCGATCATCATCTGGGTGATGTCCGCGCTGCGCAAGGTGAAGCGTTCCCACCTGCGCAGAAACGCGTTCATCAGTTCCGCACTGAACAATCTCAGTCAGGGCGTCGTGATGACGGACTCGCGCAAGCGCGTCATCTTCTGCAACGACCGTTATCTTGAAATCTACGGGCTGGTGAGATCGGATATCCGGCCGGGCATGACAGGCCCCGAGCTTCTCGATCTCCGGCGTGCGAAGGGCATGCTCGACGTCAGCAACGAGGACTACTATCGATCCGCCCTTACCGCGGAAGGTCTTGTCAGCGAGTTGCAGGACGGCCGCTGGATAGCGATCCGGCAATGGAAGTTGCCGAACGGCGGTTCGGTCGGGACCCATGAAGATTGCAGCGAGCAGCGCAGGCTTGCCAAGCAGTTGGCAACGACCAAGACGTTTCTTGAATCGGTTATCGACACCGTGCCGGTGTGTATCGCCGCCAAGAATATCGAAGACGGCCGTTACATTCTGACCAACCAGGCTTTCGAGAAATTCGCGGGACTTTCCCGCGAGCACATTGTCGGCAAACGTGCGGATGACATCTACGCCGAGCACACCGCCGCCGAGATCGCCGCCGCAGACCGCCGCGCGGTTACGGCGTCCGATGGCTACACGCTCGACGAAATGGAAGTCGATCGTGGCTCCGGCAATCGCACGATGGCCAGCAAGCGCGTGGTCGCTCGGAACGAGCGTGGGGAGCCGGAATTTCTCATCACGATGTTCGAGGATGTGACCGACCGCAACTCGCTGTCGCGCGAGCTGGAAAATACCAAGAAGTTTCTCGAACTCGTCGTCGATAATATTCCGGTGTCGCTGATCGTGCAGAGTGTCAACGGCGGCAATTATCTGCTTGCCAACCGGAGCGCCGAGACGATCCTCAATCGCCGGCGTGAAGATGCCACCGGGCTGACGTCCACCGATATTTTCGACCCGCGTGAGGCCAAGCTGATCGTCGCTCGCGATGAAGCGGCCATCCGGAAGAGAGGCTTGCTGACCGAAGAACATCCCATCAGCACGAAAGACGGGCTGCGGCTGTTCATGACCCGCCGAGTCACGGTGCTCGGCGACGACGGCGAGCCGCAGTTCCTGATCAAGACGCATGAAGATGTGACCGATCGCCGCCAGACCGAGTCGCGCATGGCCCACATGGCCTACCACGACGGACTGACCGACCTGCCGAACCGGACCGCGTTCCTGAAGGCGCTTTCCCAGATGATCGAGGCGTGTCAGGGCACGGATGAGGAATTTGCAGTGCTGTCGGTCGATCTCGACGGCCTGAAGGAAATCAACGACGTATTTGGTCACGCGGTCGGCGACAAGCTGCTGGTCGAGGTTGCCCGCCGTATTCAGGCTGCGGCGGTCGGCGGGGTTGTTGCGCGGCTCAGCGGCGACGAATTTGGCCTGATCATCGATGGCAAGCAGCCCGCCGCTGGCCAGGCACTCGCCGAACAGCTGGTCGCGGCCATGGCGCAAGCATTCGTGGTCGAGGGCAAATCCGTGCGGACTGGCCTGACCACGGGCATCTCGCTGTTCCCGCGCGACGGCACCGACCCGGCTTCGCTGCTCGCCAATGCCAGCGTCGCGCTGTTCCGCGCCAAGGCGAAGTCGCGCGGCTCGATCGGCGTTTTCGAACCGGAGATGGATCGGCAAATTCGCGATCGCCGTGTGCTGCACCAGGATCTGTCGAATGCCATCAGGAAGGGCGAACTGTCGCTGCACTATCAGCCGTTGGCGCGAACCGTGCGGCACATCGTCGACGACGACATTATCGGGTTCGAGGCGCTGGCCCGATGGATTCATCCGACCCGCGGCTTCGTTCCACCCGGCGATTTCATTCCGCTCGCCGAGGAAAGCGGCCTGATCGTGGCGATGGGCGAATGGATCTTGCGCGAAGCCTGCCGCGAGGCGGCGTCCTGGCCAAATCCCAAACAGATCGCCGTCAACCTGTCGCCGGCGCAGTTCATTCACGGCGATCTCGTGGGTCTCGTGCATTCGATTCTGCTCGAGACCGGCCTCAAGCCGGGCCGGCTGGAGCTTGAAATCACCGAAGGCGTGCTGATCGAGGATTTCGAGCGCGGTCTTGCGCTGCTGCGGCGGCTGAAGTCGCTCGGTGTCCGCATCTCCATGGACGATTTCGGCAGCGGTTACTCCTCGCTGACCTACCTGCAGGCCTTTCCGTTCGACAAGATCAAGATCGATCGCGCGTTCGTCATGCACCTCGGACAAAACCCGCAGTCGGCGGCGATCGTTCGCGCGGTCATCGGCCTCGGTCACGGCCTCGAGGTGTCGATCGTCGCGGAGGGCGTCGAGACGCAGGAGCAGCTTGGCTTCCTCGCCGACGAGGGCTGCGATTCGGTGCAGGGCTACTTAATCGGCAAACCGAAGCCGATCGCGCAGTACGCCGCTTTGGTCGGACGTCCCCCGCAGATTGCCGAAGCGCCCACCCGCAAGAAGGCGGGTTGATCACGGCGCGCCGCACCGTCCGCAACGCATAATGTTGTGGCTTCCGGGGCGCGATGCGGTTGAGCCATGACGCGCCAGTCACTAGCCTGTACCGCGGAGCGAGGCGGGCTGAATGACGGATCCGGTACAATCCCTTGACGACGCAGAACTGCATGGCGTGCCGCTGTTGCGCGTCGATGCGGTCGTCAAGCGTTTCGGCGGATTTATGGCGGTCGACCGGCTGTCGCTCGATGTCAGGGCAGGGGAGTTTTTCGCGCTGCTTGGGCCGAGCGGGTGCGGCAAGACTACGCTGCTGCGGATGCTGGCCGGATTCGAGACGCCGGATTCGGGGCGAATCCTGCTCAACGGGACGGATATCGCCGCCGTGCCGCCGCATCAGCGTCCCGTCAACATGATGTTTCAGAACTATGCGCTGTTTCCCCATCTCACCGTGCGCGACAACATCGCATTCGGGTTGAAACGCGCGGGGTTGCCGCGCGCGGAGATTGCCGCGCGCGTCGCGGAGATGGTGGCGCTGGTCAGGCTCGAGGGCATGGAAAAGCGCAAGCCCGATCAGCTCTCCGGCGGGCAGCGACAACGCGTGGCGCTGGCGCGTTCGCTGGCGCGGCGTCCGCAGTTGCTGCTGCTCGACGAACCGCTGGCGGCGCTCGACAAGAAGCTGCGCGAAAACACCCAGTTCGAATTGACGCAATTGCAGCGGCGGCTCGGCACGACCTTCATCATCGTCACCCACGATCAGGAAGAAGCGATGACGATGGCCGATCGCATCGGGGTGATGGAGGCAGGCCGTCTCGAACAGGTGGCGACGCCGCGGCAGCTCTACGAAGCGCCGAACTCGCGGTGGGTGGCGGAATTCGTCGGCGGCATCAACATTCTGGAAGGGCAGATCGAGTCGCGCGATGCGGGCCGCATGACGATTGCGGCCCGCGATGCGGGTCACGTGATTGCCGCCGAGCCGCTGCACTGTTTGACGAAGAATGACATCTGTGTCGCGATCCGCCCCGAAAAAATCAGGCTGTCGAAACGTCCGCCGGCGTCTGACGCGGGCCATGCGGCTGTGATCAACCGGCTGGAAGGCATCATCATCGGCGTCAACTATCTCGGCGGACAGACGACTTATCAGGTCAAACTTGATGGCGGTGCGGTGTTGCGCGTTTCGGTTGCCAACATGGCGCGGCTCGATGTCGACGCCTACAATGTCACGCAGCGCGTGGTGGCGTGGTTTACGCCCGACGATTGCGTGGTGCTCGACCAATGAGCGGGCGCCGCATTTTCGCAAGTCCGGCGCGCAGGGCGGCGATCGCGCCCTATCTGTGGATGCTGCTGTTCTTCCTGCTGCCGTTCGGCTTCGTGCTCAAGATCAGCCTGTCCCACACGGCGATCGCGCAGCCGCCTTACCTGCCGGTGTTCGATCTGGCCCATGGCTTCGCTGCCATCAAGGCGGCCTTTGCGGCGTTGTCGCTCGACAATTTCAGGCTGCTGGCGTCGGACGATCTCTACGTCCTGTCCTATCTGCGCAGCCTCGTGGTCGCCCTGATCTCGACGTCGATCCTGCTCGCGATCGGCTATCCGATCGCTTACGGCATGTCCCGGTTGCCGGCGCGGTGGCAACCGGTTGCGATGACGTTGGTGATCGTGCCGTTCTGGACCTCGTTCCTGATCCGCATCTATGCCTGGATCAACATCCTTCAGCACGACGGCCTTCTAAACAAGGTGTTGCTGGCGTTGCACGTTATTTCAGTCCCGGTGGTCTGGCTGTCCACCGATACCGCGATGGTTATCGGCATCGTCTATTCCTATCTGCCGTTCATGATCCTGCCGCTCTACGCAACGCTGGCCAAAATGGATTCCACGTTGCTCGAAGCCGCCTCCGATCTCGGCAGTTCGCGGTTGAAGGCGTTCTGGCTGGTGACGTTTCCGCTGTCGCTGCCCGGTATCGCCGCGGGAGTTCTGTTGTGCTTCATTCCCATCGTCGGCGAATTCGTGATTCCGGATTTGCTGGCCGGATCGAATTCGCTGATGATCGGGCAGACGCTGTGGCTGGAGTTTTTCACCAACAGGGATTGGCCGGTCGCGTCGGCAATTGCCATCGTGCTGCTGGTGCTGCTGCTGGCGCCGCTCCTCATCTACGACCGGTTGCAACGCCGTCAGCTTGAGGGAAGGCGATGATGGCGGCTGTCAACGAGATCGAACATCTGCTCCCCTCCCCCTGGCGGGGAGGGGTCGGGGGTGGGGGTCAACAAGGCACGCCGCATCTGTCGCGCACCCCCCTCCCTGACCCTCCCCCGCAAGGGGGGAGGGAAAAGAAAAGCCGTCAGCTTGAGGGACGGCGATGACGGCATCGATCGGAAGAATGCGGCGCAGCTTTCACCTCTCCCCGCCGGGGAGAGGTCGACGCCGCAGGCGTCGGGTGAGGGGGCTCTTCAATCCGTCAACAAGTCTTACCCCCTCACCCCAACCCTCTCCCCATGAGAGAGAGGGCACGCCTGCCTTGCCGCAGGTGTTCGCGAAAATAGCTGTCGCTCAAATCATCCGTCGCAATGAGCTTGGTCGATGAAACGCCTGTCCCGCTTCAATCTCATCGCGCTCGCGCTCGGCTTCGCGTTCCTGTATCTGCCGATCGTCATCCTCGTGATCTATTCGTTCAACGCCTCGCGGCTGGTGACGGTGTGGGGCGGCTGGTCGCTGCGCTGGTACGCTGAATTTTTCAACGATAGCGCGATGCTGGCCGCGGCCGGAATGAGTCTTCGGGTTGGGGCGGTCTCCGCGACCATGGCGACGGCGCTTGGTACGTTGGCGGCAGTCGCGTTGTCTCGCGGCGAAGGTTTCAGGGGCCGCGCGCTATTTTCCGGAATGCTGTATGCGCCGCTGGTGATGCCGGAGGTGATCACCGGCTTGTCGCTTCTCTTGTTGTTCGTCGCGATCGATGCGGAGCGCGGGTTCTGGACGGTCACGATCGCACACACCACGCTGACCATGTGCTTCGTCGCCGTGGTGGTGCAGTCACGGCTGGGATCGCTCGATCGCAGCCTTGAGGAGGCCGCGATGGATCTCGGTTGTGATCCGGTGCGCGCCTTTCTCCGCGTGACGCTGCCGCTGATTTTGCCGGCCGTCGCGGCGGGGTGGATGCTGGCGTTTACGCTGTCGCTGGATGATCTGGTGATCGCGAGTTTCACCACCGGCCCCGGCTCCACCACGCTGCCGATCCGGATCTATTCGGAAGTGCGGCTCGGCGTGAAGCCTGAGATCAACGCGATCTGCACGCTGATCATCTCGCTGATCGCCGTGGTCATTGTTGCCGCGTCGCTTGCGTCCAAATTGTCGAGCCGTCAGGGCGAAAGCGCCGCGCCTTTGTAAAAACCTCGACGAACGTCAGTTCGACTGCGGCGTCGCGGTCGCCGCCGGGGTTTCGGGAGCGGGAGCTTCAGGAGCCAGCTTCTGGCCGGTCAGACGCTCGATGACCGAGCGAACCGTGTCGCGGGTCTTGCGGTCCTTGACGGCATCCAGCAGCGGCGCCGAGGCCGGCGATCGGCGGATCAGACTTTCCGGATCGGGAAAGATCAGGGGATCGTCCCATGGTCCCTGCACCACGAACGGCAGTTCGAAACTGCCGGCGCCCGCTGCCTCCGTCAGGCTCGCGATGCCTTTGAGGTCGTACTCGCGCGTCGGGACCGAGGCGGTGCCGGAGAGAGTGAGGCGCGACACCGGTCCATCGACGCGCACATCGGTCGCGGTGGCGATGCCGTCCTTGAAATTCAGGGCAATGTTCAGCTTGTCGAATGGCGTCTGGCCGCTGCGGAAGTTTCCTCCGCCGGAGAGCGGCCGGCGTTCCAGCCGCTTCAGCAGTTGCTCGACATTGAACCCGCTGATGGCGCCGTCGTGTCCGGTCAGGAGCGCCGTGCCGTCGAGCGATTGCGCCAATCCGAACGGACTCGATCCCGAAGCTTCCACCGCGATATTCAGATTGCCGCGCCCGGTGAGCCTCTTGGTGCCGAACAGGTCGCTGGCGCAGGCCTGCAGATCGACGTCGATGAACTGAAACTGGGCCTTGATGTCGGCTGCCGCGTCGGCACGCGAGATGCCGAACGATCCTTTGGCTATGCCGCCATACATCTGGGCTTCGGCGACCGAGAGCGCGAGCGTTCCGTTGCGCAGGTTGGCGCCGAGCGCTGTTCGGCCGAGTTTGGTCGAACCGACGGTGACGTTCGCCGCCGACAGCCGCATGTCGAGATCGGTTGTGGACAGCGCATCCAGATCGAACAACTGCCTGTTCCAGTCCCGGTCGCCGCTTGCGAGCAGCCGGATGGTCGCGACATAGGGCGTGAAGTCGAGCGTATCGGCAGCCAGCGTCGCTTGCAGGGTCTGCCGTTCATTGTTGGCATAGGTCAGAACGCCTTCGGCGACATTGCCGTCGAGTTCGATATTGACATTGGTCAATGCGATCGACGCGCCGACGACGTTGGCCCGCGCCTTCAATGCGAAGCGGCCGAATCCGCCGCTGCCGGGTGGCGGCTTTCCAGCCCAGCGCAATGCGTTGCGCAGCGACACGCTGTCGGCGGTGAGGGTGCCTTCCATCATCAGGCTGGTCCGGTTCGCGACGGTGCCGTCGAATGCGAATTTCAGCGGCGCGCTTGCGACCCGCACCTTCAGGCCGGACCGTTCGCCGGACAGCGCCGCGAGAAAATCGCTGACGCTGATGCTGCCGTCGACGCGTTCGCCGCGCCAGTCGAATTGCCCGGTCGCGGCGAATGAGCGCGAGATCGACGGCCACGCCAGCGACAGGTCGATGTCGCCGAGGTTTTCGGACACCTGATTGGTGGCGTCCTCGTAGCTGAGTTCGCCATCCTGGATCCGGATTTCCGAAAACGACACCGGGCTGTCGGCCCCGGGCTTCATGGTGCGCGCAATGGTTTCCACGAACGGGGTCCAGTTGCTCAGGCCGCCGGCGGCGCGGGTGACCCGGATGTGAGGACGCAACATCATGACGTCGGCGATCTGGAAGCGCTGCATCAGCAGCGGAAGCAGACGCAAATTGGCGGTCAGCACATCGACGCTGAGCGCGGGGTCGTCCGCGTCGCTGCCCTTGAGGCGAACATCATGGAACGAGACATAGCTGCCCGGAAAAACCGAAACGTCGATATGGCCATCGACGACGAAGTCGAGGCCGGTCACGGCGCGAATCTGCGCTTCCACGGCCTTGCGCAAGGCGTCGCGATTGAGCAGCCAGGACATGGCGATCAGCCCGATCAGCGCAACTCCGAGAAATGCCGCAACCGGCACTCCCAGGCGTTTAATTCCTTGGGCTATCGACAATGACGTATCCGGGGTTGGTTGATGTTCACCGAGCGGGTGACCGGTTTCGCTGGCCCGGCAATCTGATTGGTTTTCTTGACGCTTTCAAGGCCATACCTCCAATTGACGCACCGCGAAGATTTCGCCTAATACACAACTCGTAACCGTATCGGCGCAGTGGAAACCGGCGCCTCCTACCATCAGGTCGTACTCATGAAAAAGGTCTACCCCGACGCCAAATCGGCCCTCGACGGCGTTCTCAAAGACGGCATGATGATCATGTCCGGCGGCTTCGGCCTGTGCGGCATCGCGGAGACGCTGTCGGACGCCATTCGCGACTCCGGCGTGAAGAACCTGACCGTCGTGTCCAACAACGCCGGCGTCGACGGCATCGGCCTCAGCCGTCTG
The DNA here is from genome assembly GCA_018240625.1 of Pseudomonadota bacterium. Taxonomy (GTDB): domain Bacteria; phylum Pseudomonadota; class Alphaproteobacteria; order Rhizobiales; family Xanthobacteraceae; genus Nitrobacter. Next base: position 399 of record JAFEFK010000372.1, on the reverse strand, counting down.
CTCGAAACGCGGCAGATCAAGAAAATGATCTCGTCCTACGTGGGCGAAAACAAGCTGTTCGCGCAGCAGTTTCTCGCCGGCGAACTGGAACTCGAATTCAATCCGCAGGGCACGCTGGCCGAGCGCATCCGCGCAGGCGGTGCCGGCATTCCGGCGTTCTACACCAAGACCGGCGTCGGCACGCTGATTGCCGAAGGCAAGGAAGTGAAGGAATTCGACGGTCAGAAATATCTGATGGAGCGCGGCCTGTTCGCCGATCTTGCGATCGTCCATGCGTGGAAGGGTGATACCGCCGGCAATCTGGTCTATCGCAAGACCGCTCGGAATTTCAATCCGATGATGGCGACCGCGGCGAAAGTCACCGTTGCCGAGGTCGAGCATCTCGTGCCGGCTGGCGAG
>JAFEFK010000371.1 GCA_018240625.1 Pseudomonadota bacterium | reverse complement strand
ATCCCTCGCTGCGAGGTCGTCGGTTGCATCGGGTACTGCATGACCTACCGAAATTCCCAGGTAAACCGCCTGCGCCGGTCCTCAGCGCAACGGCGTCCCCCCTAAAGTTCCAGATAGGGCCAGCCGCGTCCGCGAGCAAGCGCAACCGCCGCAACTCCGATCACGTCATGCTGATGTGGTGGCGGCGGGTTTGGCGGGATCAGCGCGCCGATGACGCCTGCGCGTCGAGATAACAGGGACGGTACATATCCGCGAGCTGGCGGCCGCGCAGGAAGATCATATGCCGTGTCAAGCCGCCGCGCCGTTTGATCCATCGCCGGACCTGGGTCGGATACATCAGGTACAGCATATGGGTCGCTTCGGGGTTGGTGATCGCCTGTCCGTCCGAACCCATATCCCAGGCCGCATGAAATCCAAGACTTGCATGGGACGTCACGCAGATCTTGTCATGGGGAACAGCGCCGAGAACGATGGTGCAGGCCGAGGCGCAGAGACCGTCGATAATGACGGACTGACCGGAACTGCGAAGGTCCTGGTATTTGTCGACGTAAGTCCCGATCCGTCCGCCCCGATCTTCGGCAATCCGGACCACCGCATGACTCGCAGCCATATGTCCCAGCAGAAGAACCGCTGCGAGCAATCCCGTCACGACTCTCATAGTCTGCCCCAGTCCAAAACCTGACGATCCCGAATCTGCCGACATCGTGTGATGCCCGCGTAGCCTCTGGCGAGATCGGCGTTTTGTCCAGATGGATGCAACGCCGAAATTCAAATTCAAATGAGGTGTTGCAGACGCGCTGCACTTCGCTGCATCGCAAAGGTCCCAAACTGGAACACGTCGAACGAGCGCCGGCGTTGCCCTGTTGACCTCGGTCGAGGAGCCGCGTTTCAATTACCGCGGCGGGGAGATCAACGATGGCTGAGGATGCGGATGTAATCGTGGTCGGCGGAGGGCTGGCCGGCCTCGTAGCGGCAACTGAAATCGCCGACGCGGGCAAGCGCGTCATCGTCGTCGACCAGGAAGGCGAGCAGAATCTCGGCGGTCAGGCCTTCTGGTCGCTGGGCGGACTGTTTCTGGTCGATACGCCGGAACAACGCCGGCTCGGCATCAAGGACAGCTACGATCTGGCCTTGCAGGACTGGATGGGCTCGGCCGGTTTCGACCGCGACGAGGACCTTTGGCCCAAGCGTTGGGCGGAAGCCTATGTCGCCTTCGCCGCCGGCGAGAAACGCGACTGGCTGCGCGCGATGGGTCATCGGATTTTCCCGGTGATCGGCTGGGCCGAGCGCGGCGGCTACGACGCCATGAGCCACGGCAATTCGGTGCCGCGATTCCATGTGAGCTGGGGAACCGGCCCCGGCGTGGTCGAACCATTCGAGCGGCGTGCCCGCGAAGCCCAGGCCGCCGGACGGCTGACATTTGCCTTCCGTCACCACGTCGATGCGCTGACATCGACCAACGGCACGATCGATGGCGTCAGCGGTGTCGTGCTCGAACCGACGAGGGTCGCTCGTGGTGAGAGCAGTTCACGCAACGTCATCAGCGATTTCAGCTTGAGAGCACAGGCTGTCATCGTTGCTTCCGGCGGCATCGGCGGTAACCATGACCTGGTGCGCCAAAACTGGCCGAAACGGCTGGGTGCTCCGCCAAAACACATGATTTCCGGTGTGCCGGCACACGTCGACGGCCGCATGATCGGGATCACCGAGGCCGCCGGTGCGCGCCTGATCAACCGCGACCGTATGTGGCACTATGTCGAGGGCATCCGGAACTGGAATCCGATCTGGCCGATGCATGGCATCCGCATTCTGCCCGGCCCGTCGTCCATGTGGTTCGACGCCACCGGGAAGCGCCTGCCCTCGCCGCTGTTTCCGGGTTCCGACACGCTGGGCCAACTCGAATACATCATGCGCACCGGTTATGACTATTCATGGTTCTTGCTGACGCAAAGCATCATCAAGAAGGAGTTTGCGCTGTCGGGTTCGGAGCAGAACCCGGATCTCACCGGCAAGAGCTGGCTGATGACGGCCAAGCGCGCCACCAACAAGGGCGCGCCGGGACCGGTGGAAGCCTTCAATACCCACGGCGCCGACTTCATCGTCCGCGACAATCTTCCCGCGCTGGTCGAGGCGATGAATGCGCTCAGCGGCGACAATCTCCTTCAGCTCGATCATCTGCAACGCCAGATCGAGGCGCGAGATCGCGAGATCGCGAATCCTTACGTCAAGGATACGCAGGTCATGAACATCCACAACGCGCGCCGCTATATCGGCGACAGGCTGATTCGAACCGCGAAGCCGCACCGGATT
>JAFEFK010000370.1 GCA_018240625.1 Pseudomonadota bacterium | reverse complement strand
GCGCAGCAACGCTGGCTGCGCAAGAAGTCAAGGAAAAGATGCTGCGCGCAGCTTCGCATCTGCTCGAAGCCAGCACGGATGATCTTGTGGCCGAAGACGGCAAGATATCGGTGGTCGGCACGGATCGAATGCTGACCTTCCGTCAATTGGCCCGTGCGGTCTATCTGGAAATGGGGCGGATCCCGACGGACAAGCGCGAAGAACTCGCCGCCACCAAAACCTATGATCCGGTGTTCGGAACGAGCGCGACCGCGGCGCATCTTGCAATCGTCGAGATCAATCCGAAGACTTACGAAATCAAAGTCGAACGATTTGTCGTGGCCGAGGATTGCGGTCGTCTGATCAATCCCATGATCGTCGACGGCCAGGTCCATGGTGGCGTGGCGCAGGGCATCGGCGCCGCGCTGTACGAAGAGGTTGTCTACAACGAGGAGGGGCAGAACGTCACGGCCAGCCTCGTCGACTACATCGTTCCGACCGCAACGGAAATTCCGCCTATCGACGTGGTGCATATCGAAGCGCCTTCGCCAACCACATTGGGCGGTTATCGCGGAATGGGCGAGGGCGGCACCATCGGTGCGCCGGCCGCCATTGCCAACGCCGTCGCCGATGCCGTTGCCCCCTTTAGCGTCGAGATACTCGAACTGCCTGTCACACCGGAAAGACTGTTCCGATTGATCGAAAACAGCCAACATCGCAAGGATCTAGAACATGGACATGAAACTCAAGGGTAAGGTCGCACTGGTCACCGGTGCGGCGCGCGACGTGGGGCGGGAAATTGCCCTTAGCCTTGCCGCGGAAGGCGCGGCCGTCGCCGTCAATTATCGCGGCTCGAAGGAGTTGGCCGACAAGGTGGTCGCCGAAATCACGAACAATGGCGGCAGGGCCATCGCTTATGGCGCCGACGTTTCCGATTTCGACGCTGTCCAGAAAATGGTTGCGAAGATTGTCGCCGATCTGGGAGAACTGAACATCGTGGTGAACAATGCCGGAGTCGCATTGCGTAACCGGTTTGTCGAAACCACCCCTGCGGAATGGCAGAAGCAGATCGATATCTGCCTGTACGGAGCCATTCACGTTTCCAAGGCTGCCGCGCCTCACCTCGAGAAGGCTGGCGATGGGCGCATCATCGCCCTGGTTGGAGATTCCTCGCGCGTTGGGGAATCCGGGTTGTCGATCGTTGCTGCCGCGCGCGCGGGTGTGATCGGGCTGATGAAGTCGCTGGCGCGTGAGTTCGGCCGGTTCGGCACCACAGCCAATACGATTTCGCTGGGCTTGATCGAGACTGCCCATGATCGCGCCTGGGTCGAGGCCAATCGCGACAAACTGGTGAAATTCTATCCGTTGCGCCGCCTCGGTTTGCCTCAGGACATCGCGCCCACCGTGACGTTACTGGCCTCACCGCATGGTGGCTGGATCACCGGTCAGGTGATCAGCATCAGTGGCGGGTTCAGCATGGTCTGATTTGCAAGCTGCGCTATAGAGGGGAGTGAGATGCTGCATACGGATACGATTGGAACGGTTCCTGAACTTCTTCAACGGCATGCCGATCAACGCGGAAGCAAGTTGGCGTATCAGGACGCCACGCGCCGGGTGACATATGTCGAATTGGCCGACCGGACCGCAAATCTGGCCGGACACTTGGCCGATCTCGGTGTCGGCACCGGAGATTCCGTTGCCATCTTCCTCCCCAATAGCGTGAATTGGGTCGAGTCCTGTTTCGCGATCACCCGCGCTGGCGCCATCGGCGTGCCGATCAGCTACGACGCCACGGAAAGCGAGGTTGCGTATCGGCTCCAGGACGCGGCCTGCAAGGCGGTAATCACCACCGACGAGCGCGTCGCCGTGCTCGATGCCGTCAAGGCCCAATGTCCGGCCTTGACGGTTACAATCCTCGTCGAGCGCGGGTCACAACGGAGCGCAGGGCATCGTTACAACGATTTGGCTGTGACCAAACCGAAGTCTCAACCGAGAGATTCCGTATCGCTGCACGAGCCGGCCTATATTATCTACACATCCGGAACGACCGGCCGCGCCAAAGGCGTTCTTCTTTCGGTGCACGGCATGTTGTGGGTGACGGCGTCGTGCTGGGCGCCGATCGCCATGTTATCCGAGCAGGATCATGTGCTGTCGCCGTTGCCGTTGTTTCACTCATACGCCCTGAACTTGTCAGTGTTAGGGATTCT